>NZ_JBVBUV010000136.1:0-3341 GCF_057445395.1 Litorivivens sp. | reverse complement strand
ACCGAACGGTAGTGAAACTTGAATGGCGGTTCCAGTCGCAATATTTCCTCGATAAAGGCCGATATCAGATCGGGTTCTGCGCGTAGGCGTTTCTGTAGCGGCTGATCTTGAGCCAGCCTGAGAATGGCGCTGCCAATCAGGCTGGCGGTGGACTCTCCGGCGGCACCAAACAGAATCGTTAGAATGCCCACGGCTTGCTCTTTGCTGATAAGTTGCTCATCTACACCCTGGGCGAGCGTAGCGGTCAACGAATCACCGCGATCGCTCGCTGGCGCAGCGTGTACCTTCTCAAAATGATGGGTCAGGTACGTGTTCTGTGCAGCAGTTTCCTGCAGTATCAGTTGCAGTCGGTCGGATTCGAAGCGCCCGGCCAGAAATTCCCCGCCCATCATTGCCCAGCGTTGTACCGCTTCCTGCGCATCATCACCCAGCCCCAGCAGGCGAGTGACAACGAAGGCGGGTAAAGCCTCACACAGAGCAGAACAAGCATCACCGCTCGCATGGAGAAAATCATCAACTTGCTGCTGTGCAAAACGCTTGATGTCCTGCTCAAGCGCGACAATACGGCTGGCTTTTAACGGTGGCAACATCAGCCGCCGATGTATCGCATGATCCGGTTCATCGGCAGTGGCAATGACATCGCTGGCGGTTCCGGCGCCTTTCAGATCGAAGATGGTGGGCGCCCCGTTGTCACCACAAACCAGCATGCCCCTTAGATTCGCCGAGAAATCCTGGTGGCGCTTAATCAACTCGGTTACCGCACTATGCGAACAGGCTACAAAAGCTCGGGTTTCTCCGATCTGACATACGGGCGCCAAGTTTCGCATCTGCTCGTAAAGTGAATGCGGGTCGTTGATAGCCTCTTCACTGAAGAAACTTGCGCCGTCGAACGCGCTCATTGGCACATCTCCTGTCTCTACACTGCGATAAACGCTAGCAAGCGGTTATCACTAACGATGATCCTTCCCGGACACTCCGGGCTTTCTAGCCTGAGCTTCCGTTTTTTAGCAGAAACTGCACGATACCTGAGCCGTTATCCAGAAGAATTTGCAGCTGGGCATCAGTGAGCCCCTGTTCGGCATCAAAGTCATTAATTTTATAGATTCTGGGCGTAAAGCTGACTCGTCTGAATACGCGTTCGAAGTTGGTTCGATACGCCTCGCTGCCGGGCTCCAGCCAGCATGCTTCACCCTCCAGCCAGCGGGTTTTGTACTTAAGCGCCATTGGCCAGGGTTTGCGGTAGTTTCTCCACCACTGACGATCGCGGGTTTCCGTCAGGCAAATCAAAAACTCGCCATCAAATTTGGTGAAGGCAACCGGCGTCTCAAATTGTTTACCGGATTTCCGGCCAGTAAAGCGAATCAATGCCACGCTGGAACTCAACAACCAGTGCAGTGGTGAGCGTAGCAAAGGTTTAACCAGAAAATTCATTTTTATGGCAGTGTCAGAATATTTATTCGCCATTTTTTTCCATTTGTGCGGTGTAGTATCTAGCGAAAGCGAAGCCCGACAGTGGCTGACGGGCAGGTCTTAATTATCTCAATAGATGGTCTTTTAAGATCGCGACACTGGGCGCCCTTTTTATTGGTTGCGATCCCTAATAGTTTAAGAATCGCAGCGGTAAACGGGTTAGCCGTGCTGTTACGTTTTTATCCTAGCATGGCAAGTACCACTTACTCTTACACCTTTGTCATTTGAGGTGTGAGCACTGACCCTGATCCCGGTGAGCCGACCCCATTGCATCAGTCGCGACTGGGCTGGAGATACCTACACTTTAGGCATTGGCCGCGCCAGCGGGCGATCTACCTGAACTGAAAACGGCATGGTGATTTCGTAGGTTAAGCCCGCGATATTGTAGCCTATTGCGCCATCGCCACTATTAAATGTGCGCTGCCCGGAAACGTAAACTCGGCGACCGTCGGGGGAAATCGCTACGCCTGTGACCTCAGTGGCCCCTGGGTCACCCGGCAGTCGCAATAAGGGTATTGTGGTTTGATCAGGCATCAATACCATGCAGCGCATATCACCGCCATCCTCTACTACCAGCATTTCGCCGTCCAGCGTCATCGTAATATTATCTACGCCCGCCAATGGTGGTTCACTGTCATCGACCGGAGAGCCGATAGGTCCATCGGTGGGGTCATAAATCGATTCTATCGTATTGGCGATCGTATCAATGGCCCAAATGGTGTCGTCGCTTTTGGTGGTGACAAAAACGAAACCGTTTAGGAACCACACGCCCTCATTGCCCTCCATTAGCGTGCTATCGGGATGGCGGTTTTGGAACTGTGGTTGATCCACGGCCAGGGCATTGTGCCATGCAATGGGCGTTGGCCCCTGCCGAGCGGCATCTAATCCGGCGGGTACGCCCATCACCTGAAGCAAACCGTTATCCATTACCGGACGCTCCCCGCTTGGCCAATCGGCTGCCGTCCAAATAGTGCGATAGAAACGGTCGTCGCCACCGGCATCTTCGGTGTGATAGATCGCACGCCCTGCTTCATCCACCGCCACCATTTCATGGCCTTTAATGCCAAAAGCGGGCAAGTGCACGTGGTCACCACCATCGCGCAGTGGGCTGCATTCAAACATCAACCCATCCAGTATTTCTTCGCCATTGATCCAGGTTCCCCACGGGGTTGCCCCGCCAGAGCAATTGGTTGTGGTGTTGGCCTGGCATCGGTACGCGTCGATCAACTCGCCCCTGGCATTGAATCGCAGCGCACTAACTCCGCCCGTCATCAGGCCTGCGGCGGCAACATCCTGTCGTCGATTGGGCGGTCCATAAGCTGTGCCAGCAACAGCAGGCCCTGTGGTGCTATCACGCCGCTCTGAATTGCTCACATAAATCCATCCGCCATCTTCCGTGCGAAAGGTTGCGCCACCGTCGGGGTCGGTATGCCATGCATAACCGGTATCGGTGCCATCGTCGGCGATAACGTTTGCGTCGTATTCAGCTATGACACGAGAGGTAAATCCTGCAGGCAACTGCACACCGTTCTCGTCTGGGGGCAGCAATGGCCCCATGGTTGCAAACCCGCTGTCAACGAAAGGGTTTACCGCATCCTGTAGCCCACTGGAGCTGGATGAGCCGCCGCAAGCTGTAAGATATTTTGCGCTGGAAACACTACCCGCAGTAAGGAATAAATTACGCAGAAAACGCCGGCGCGAAAGCCCTTTACGTTCAATATCTTTAATGAGTGGATGCATTTTTTTGCCGTTCAATTTACGAATACAGGGTGATACTACCCCTTGCAGGCTGATAGCAACACGTCGTGTGACGTCTAATCAGAATTGAGTGCAGCACGAGGCGCTTGTTAGTGTACAGCCTTAAAATGTAT
>NZ_JBVBUV010000135.1:0-3422 GCF_057445395.1 Litorivivens sp. | reverse complement strand
AACAGGCCTGCCACATTCAGCCCGGCAGAAGCGCTGATGGTGCGGTGGGGGATAAAAATACTGGTAACGAAAGAGCCGCCGTGGGTCAGTTGCAGGGAAATTTTACCGCCTTCGGCATGCACTGCATCGGTGATGGCTTTCAGATCCGGCAGTACCTCGGGGCGCAGCCAGAGCTGGTCTGGCAAGGTGCGGCCCACTTTGGCCACTGCCGCGTAGGCCATAGTGGTGAGGGCGATGCCGCCGGCGGCCAGGTCGCGGTGATGCTTCAGCAGGGCTTTGGTGGGAAAACCCTTACGGTACATGTTTTCGTTGGCGCCAGATTTGATAAAACGGTTTTTCAGGGTGATTGGGCCCAGTGTCAGAGGGCTGAAAGGGTCAGTGTGGGCAGACATGACGGGCTCCGGCGCTATTATGATTTTGGCCTAGGCTAGCACACGCCTTTTTGCTCCGGCATGCGCCGTTCGGACTAATGGTCGTGGCTTTTGTGGCCTCGGTTGTGCAGCCAGGCGGCAAGGAAATCAAGGATGGTGGGCACCCCGCCGGCCATCCAGCCGCCGAGCACCGCCATGGCACCCAGAGAGGTGAGGGTGCTGGACCAGTCGAGCCAGGCAGCGGCGCGTTGCAGGGAGGCGATCATCAATAGCATCAGCAGCAGGCCCAGCAGCAGCCGGGCAATGCGCACCGGCCAGGATATCAGGTGGTCGAGCCCCGGCGGGTGGAGAATGCCCACAAGACAGCAGCCCATAAAAAAGCCGATGCTGCCGGTAATAAGCACATCGTGGAGGAAGAAACCGGCAAAAGCCCACATCAGCGTGGTGGCCGCAAGGGTGCAGGCCAGCTGCATCAGCTTGCCATGCGCTATTAGGTACTCTTCCAGCTGAGGCTCCCAGCGCCACACTCCATAGACGATGGCGCCGCCGAGCAGCCAGCCGCTGAGAATATCCAGCGGATAGTTGGCGCCCAGATACAGGGTGGCTAGGGCGCTGGCAACTATCATCACAACGGCAATAACCCAGCCCAGCCAGTGCCGGAAATGGGTGGCCAGCATGCCCCAGTACACCACCGCCAGTTGGGCGTGACCACTGGGAAAACTGTAGCCGCTGCTGGCGCCGGTAATTTGCGGGAACTGTGCGGCGGGGCGGGTGGTGTCAAACAGATTGCCCAGCAGGCTGTTCAGAAACAGCGACAGGCCGAACACAATCGCAAGGCGCATGCCCAGCCGCTGTTGAATACAGAAAACCACAGCCGGCAGCAGGAGCAGGTAGCCGCTGGTGCCAAGCCACCCCAATGCCTGCATGGGCAGGGCAAACAGCGGTGAGTGGAATTGCTGAAGCCAGAGGATGATTTCGGCCCCCCAGCTCAATTCCTCAGCCATTTTACCCCCTGTTATTCGCCGGCATACTGCATGAGCAGGTATTCTACGGCTTGGGACACAGACTGTTAACACTCTCGCGAAGAAAGAGGTATGTCGATGCCAACCCCTTATCGTTCGATTACATCGCAAACCCTGCATTATTACAGTAGGCCCCATGGGCAGATTCCCCATGAGCCCATCAATACCGAGGCGGCCTGGTATGGCGCGGATCTGCGCCGGCAGCAGGATTGGGTGGAGCAGTTTTCAACGGCCGAGTTGGAAGAAATCGAAGCGGCGCTGAAAGCTGCACAGAACACTGACAAGCCACTTGAGGCGCTGCGCGCGGTGGATTTTCCCCTGCCGGGGCTCAACCACAAGATTACCCAGTGGCGCGACACGCTGCGCAGCGGGCGGGGGTTTGTGGTGTTGCGCGGTTTGCCGGTAGAGCGTTGGGGGGAGCAAAACTGCGAGCGTTTTTTCTGGTGCCTTGGCTGGCATCTGGGTTTGCCCGGCGCACAAAACCGCTTTGGCGAATTGCTCGGCCACGTGCGTGACACGGGGGTAGATCCCGACGACCCCTCGGTGCGTGAATATCGCACGCGCTTAAATATTAGCTTTCACTGCGACGCAGCCGATGTGGTGGGCTTGATGTGCCTGAAAACGGCCAAGCAGGGTGGCGAGAGCCGCATCGCCAGTTCGGTGACCATTTACAACGAGCTGCTGAAACAGAACCTGCCGGTGGAGCGCCTGTTTCGCCCTTTTTTGCTCGATGCCCACGCCGAAGGCGGTTTACAGACGTTTCCGGTTACCCCGTGCCGGTATTACAACGGTGTTTTGCGAACCTTTTACCACAGCGGTTACTTTCGCAGCGCGGCCCGCTATGACGGTGTTGCGCCGCTCAGTGCCGAAGACACGGCGCTGCTTGATGCCTATGATGCGCTGGCCAGTGATCCGGCCATTCATCTGGATATGGCGTTGCAGCCGGGCGACATACAGCTCTGCTCCAATCACACCATTGTGCATTCGCGTACAGCTTACGAAGATCATGCTGAGCCGGAGCGCCGGCGCCATCTGCTGCGCCTGTGGCTGTCGCTGCCCGAGCCGCGTGAAAGCGCCTATCGCTGGCGCAAAGCGCGCGAAAAGCTGCGGTTGGTGAGGCTGCTGTTGCGTGAGCGATGGCGCCAGCGCGGCCGTATCACGCACACCTTGTAAGGCATGGCTGTCGTGTGGGGTAGGTGAAAGACCGGATAACGCTATGCCGCGTAATAAACAATACTGTGAATATGTGTCTTGGTCTTGAGGTGTGAAAATGCGTGCAGTGATGGCTTGTGTGTTTGGTGCCGGTCTTGTTTGCCTGTTAGCGGTAGGTTTTGTCTACGCACGTTCTCTGGCCTTTCTGCAACGCCGTTCACAAAAGCAAGATCTGGCGCAGTAAGGGATTTCCCGAATGCTAGCGCGCCAGGCTCTTCTGTAGAGTGTCGGCATTGTTTACGAGGTTATGGTTATGTTGTCTTCTACGGTGTTACTCAGTATTGCGTTCTCTCTCTCAGGAGTGGCCTACGTGCTGATTTCCGGTCGACTCGCCGCTAACCAACTTTGCTCGCATTAATCCAGGGGCCCCCAATGACTGTTCTCGAAGTTTTCTTGTGTGCTTCCATCGTTAGCATTTTCTCGTGCGCCGGTTTGTTGATTGTTCGCGGCGGCAGTATTTCACACGACGCGCAGCCGCAGGCCACCGTTGAATCCTCACGTCAGGCCTGAGCTCTTTAGGCTCAGGCATTTCAGGTTTGAGCGTCACCCAGCAATCGCACTTCCCGCTGCGGAAACGCAATCACAATGTCTGCTTCGCGCAGGGCGTTTAACAGCGCCTGATTGACAGCAAATCGCAACGAATGAAAACGCTGCGTCGGTAGCCAGAACCGAACGCTGATATTGATCGAGCTGTCGGCAAATTCGTCGATACCTACCTGCGAATTGCTTGCATCCACATCCGGTAGATCACCCAACACCTTGCGCACGACCTCCAGCGCCTTGTCTATGTCGCTGTTATAGGCCACCCCGAGTATGG
>NZ_JBVBUV010000134.1:0-3614 GCF_057445395.1 Litorivivens sp. | reverse complement strand
TCTCGCCAAAGAACTACCTCAACCAACCCGAAGTTGTGGTCAAGCAGGTGCTCACCGGGCGCTATGTGGACGGGCTGGAACGCAAAGTTCACAACGTGCCTGACCGAATCGACTTTGATCCCTTCCCCTGGCATTCAATGGCAGTGTGGATACTGACCCAGATGAAACGCTGGGGCTATATCAGTGGCGATATCGACTACAACAAGATCGCGGAAGAGGTCTACGTGGCATCGGAAACTGCCGACGTGATGAAGAGTCTTGGCTATACCCCGCCCAGCAAGACCTACGAAAACTACACGATTATGGGCAAGACTTTCGACTATACCCAGCCGGAAGCCTACATCAATAGTTTTGCAATCAAGAGGTCCTAATGGCTTTATCTATCAACGTGCGCGCCACACTGCTGTCTGTCATTCTGCTGACAGTCATGCTCGGTCTGTGGGAAGCACTTAATCAGCCCCCGGAAGCCTCCGGGGAACTCTCCGAGTATGAGCTGCTGATGGGCGGCGCGGAATCAGAAGCCCGCGTTCCGCCACCCTCTCAGGTCATTTCACACGCGATCAACGAACTGAGCGACCCTTTCTATGACGCGGGACCCAATGACAAGGGTATAGGTATACAGCTCGCGTACTCTCTCTACCGGGTGATGGCGGGCTACTTAAGCGCAGCGCTTATCGCGATCCCGCTGGGTTTTGTCATTGGCATGTCACCAATGTTTTACAAGGCGCTGAACCCTTACATACAGGTGCTACGGCCCATCTCGCCGCTGGCTTGGATGCCGCTTGCACTGTTCATCATCAAAGATTCGGAAAAGTCCGCTGTCTTTGTGATTTTCATCTGCTCCATCTGGCCCATGCTGATTAACACCGCCTTTGGCGTTGCCAACGTACGCAACGACTGGATCCGTGTTGCGCAGACCCACGAACTCGGGTCCTTGCGCACCGCTTTTCAGGTAATCCTGCCAGCCGCGGCACCCACTATTCTGACCGGCATGCGCATTTCCATCGGCATCGCCTGGCTGGTGATTGTCGCTGCCGAAATGCTCGTCGGTGGCACCGGTATCGGCTACTACGTGTGGAACGAGTGGAACAATCTGGACCTTAACAGTGTGATCTTTTCCATCCTCATGATTGGGGTGGTGGGCATGATGCTGGATGTCGCGCTGGGCGCCGTAGCACGCCTAGTGCAGTACGAGGAGTAATCATGAACCAACGATTTATCAGTGTCGAAAAACTATCCAAGGCATTTCCTGCCAAGGATGGAGAGCTTGTTGTCTTTGACGACGTGAACATCAGCCTCGATAAGGGGGAGTTTGTCTGCATTATTGGCCACAGTGGCTGCGGAAAATCCACCATTCTCAATGTGCTCGCGGGGCTCGACAGCCCCAGCAGCGGCGGCGTCATCATGGACGGCAAAGAAGTGGCCGGCCCCAGTCTGGAACGTGGCGTGGTATTTCAAAACTACAGTCTGATGCCCTGGCTTACCACGCTGCAAAACGTAAACTTCGGTGTGCGCGCTCGCTGGCCTGAATGGAACAAGGAGCAGGTCAATGCCCACAGCCGCAAATTCCTCGAACTGGTGGGGCTGTCGCACTCACTGGACAAAAAACCGTCGCAGCTTTCCGGTGGTATGCGGCAACGGGTGAGCATCGCCCGCGCCTTTGCCACCAATCCTAAGTTGTTATTGCTGGATGAACCGTTTGGCGCGCTGGACGCACTCACTCGCGGTGTCATCCAAGATGAGCTGCTCAAAATCTGGAGCGAGACCCACCAGACAGTCTTTATGATCACCCATGATGTGGACGAGGCCATCTTGCTGTCCGACCGGATACTGCTGATGACCAACGGACCCGGTGCGCGCGTTGCCGAATCGGTGCGCATCAATCTGCCGCGGCCGCGCAATCGTGCCACCATCATCGATCATCCGGACTACTACAAAATCCGCAACCACTTGGTTAACTTCCTGGTATCTCGCTCCGGCGAACGTCCCGATGACGGCACCAGAAACGTAGACCCAACCGAACCTAAAACCCCCGACACACCCGCATCAAGCGAAAGTAGTGTTATTAGCTATGAGCGCGCCGCGCGCTAACCAAGGAGAAACTATGGATAAAGTAACCATGACGGAAACCATCGTCGCCGCCAAGCTTGCCAAAGGTGACAGCTGGGAAACGATCGGCAAGGCACTGGGCATGTCCCCGGTCTGGGTGACGTCTGCCTGCCTCGGGATGAACAGCGCACCGCCGGAAAAAGCAGCAGCCATTGCCGAATACCTCGGTCTCGGCCCCGAGGTTGCCACTGCACTGGAGGCCTTCCCCACCAAAATATGGGATCAGGCCGTACCGACAGACCCATTGATTTACCGCCTATATGAAGTCGTGGGTGTCTACGGTGAGACGCTGAAAGAAGTGATTCAGGAAAAATTTGGCGACGGCATAATGAGCGCAATCGATTTCTCCATGGAAGTCGACAAGATTGAAGACCCGAAAGGGGATCGTGTGCTGCTGACCTTGAACGGCAAATTTCTGCCCTACAAATCCTGGTAAACCGTCGGCGCACTGGCGCCGAACTTATCCTAAAGGAGAACGCGATGGCTGATGCAACCCGCCCGCCGCTGCCACCATTTGATTATGACAGCGCAGTCGACAAGGTTCGACGCGCGGAAGATGCGTGGAACAACAGGGATCCCGAGCGGGTTGCTCTTGCGTATTCGGCTGATTCACGGTGGCGGAATCGCACCGAATTCCTAAATGGTAGGGCGGAGATTGTCGCATTTCTGCAGCGCAAGTGGCAGCGCGAGCTCGAATACCGGCTTATCAAGGAGTTGTGGGCCTTTGGCGACAGTCACATTGCCGTGCGCTTTGCTTATGAATGGCGTAATGATGTCGGCAACTGGTTCAGGGCATATGGCAATGAGAACTGGTCGTTTAACGAAGCAGGGCTGATGACGATTCGCCACGCCAGCATTAACGACCTGCCCATCCAAAACGATCAGCGATTGTTTCACTGGCCAAGCGGGCCGCGACCGAAGGATCACCCCGGCCTGAGTCAGCTTGGACTTTAGTAAACCCGGGCTGTCAGCCTTGCCAGTCAAAGTCCATCTGCCGTGCCGTCTTTTCTGCCAGCGCGCGGCTGTGCAGGCGCTCTACCAGATGCAGGCTCATATCAATTCCCGCCGAAATCCCGGCCGACGTAATCAGTGTGCCTTCGTCTAACCAGCGCACGTTTTCCTGCACTGGTATTTGCGGAAATTGCTGTCGGAAATCGGGAATATCTTCCCAGTGTGTCGTTACACGCTTGCCAGCACAGACACCCGCCTGGGCCAGCAGAAAGGCACCGGTACAGACCGAAGCGACGATTGATATCTGCCCAGCCTGAGTCGCAATCCACTCGATGACTGGCGTATTGGTCATTTCGTCGGTGTGTACGCCGCCAGCAACGATCAGCACATCCAGCGGTGGGTGGATGTCCATCGCATAATCCGACACCACCCGATAGCCCGCTCGGGCTACAATCTGCCCACCGGACTGGCTGATGAGGCTGACCGCAAAGGGATCATCGTCAGGACAAACCCGCGAGGCGGTACTAAATACTTCAAAGGGCCCGGAGAAATCC
>NZ_JBVBUV010000133.1:0-3832 GCF_057445395.1 Litorivivens sp. | reverse complement strand
GCCATCTCGTCGAGGACAACAGGAACCGGCTAAGCGATCCATGAATCCAGCTGTCCTCCAGGCTAAGTAACCAAAATGACAAAATAGGACATTTCTAAGTTGCAGAAACACCGGACATTTCAAGCTTGCAACAACAAGGAGTGTAAGCGTTTCTTAGTAATGTCACTTTTCGTTCATTAGAAATGGCACTCTCCGTGGGATTATATCCAACCCCAGATTGACCGCGAGGTGACTCCAGTGACTTTACTCATCATGAGTCAACAAGAACTATCCCGACAGGAAGTCATTAGTGCTTCCTAAAATGTGCAAATAAACTCCGCGGATACAATTCGTGGTGGGTGCAGAAAACCCATATGCGAGCCGTTAAAAACCGGCATATCCGCTGCAAATTGCCGCACTTTGCGGTCTTCCAGGTTTTTTACGTGTACGAGAAACTTCCATGCATTTCCCGGATCCAGCACTCCTATGTGTAGATTAATCAGATGGTATTGATCCTGACTATCCAGTGGATCCTGATCTAGATCAAATAAGATGTCTGATCGCCAGCTCCAATCGACACCCAAAAAAGCGGCAATTCGATTATTAAGCAACGGGTAAGCGATCGAACCGCCGAGGTTGGCACTGTATTTGGATGACCGTGGCAGCATCTCTCCACTGAGGTCGCAGGTTTCGTGTTCCGACGTCGCCGGGCAAGGTCCGTCGGGGAACCTATTAAATCTGGCGTCGCTGACTCCGATGTTGGCATAGAGGGATGTTCCCAATCTGGGCTGGTAGAGAAGATCAAACTCTAGACCCTGTGTGGTTGCTTCTGCGGCATTGCTTACCAGAAACCCATTGCCGATAAACGCTTGAATCTGCATATCATCATATTCGGTGCGATAGATCGCTGTATTAGCTGTTAGTGCCCCCTGCAGCGCGGTGAGTTTGTAGCCTACTTCATAAGATTGCGCATACTCCTGATCGAACGAGGCCTCATCGGCCTCTCGCGCTAGCGGATTAAAACCGCCCGCTTTGAAGCCTTGCGCAAGTGTGACATACACCATGTCGTCGTCACCCACGGCATATTTTCCAGCTATTTTTGGTGCAATATTGGATTCATCGCGCCGGTCATCGAGTGTGTATTCAGTTACCCCAAAAGCTGATTGCAGCAAAATGCCTGTCGATTCGTAATCCTGATCGAGATATACCGACTTGCTCTCTTGCGAAGCTCTGAGCCCAACGACCAGGCTAAGCCGTTCATTCAAATGCCATGTGACTTGTGAGAATAGTGCTTTAGTTATTGTGCTTAAATGATATTGCTGAATTAGTGCGTCTGTTGTCGTTGCATTTAGAAAAGCATCGATACCGGAAAATTCAGATCTGGTGAAAGAATTCTCGACACCCAGCAGCGGCCCCAATACGGACGCCAGCGGCCCTTCCGGTAACATGCGCAGGTCCCCAGCCTGTTTATTGTCTGACCAGAAACCAAAGAAACCGATAAGGTACTCCAGTGTGCCCGGCCCTGAATCTAATCGTGCTTCCAGCATATTTTGGCGATATGTAAATTGGCGCAACCATTCCGCAATTGGGGCTGATGCTGTGTCGGCATCCAAAAAGAGATCTGAGCGACTCTCGGCATGACTACCGAGTAAAGACAGTTGAAAGTCTGCGATATCCCAGCGAATATCGAGATTAGTCACGTAGGTTGCTACATCGTTCCTGTTATCGCTGTTGGCGTGGCTTTGATAGTCGAATTCTGCTTCCAGTGACTTATCAAAGGCCCCGTGTATCGCCTGTGCATCATCCTCAAGAATGAAAGGTTCCCAGCCCTGACCGGAGTCAGCAGCATGTCCCTCATAGTAGGTTAACGTTGCGGAAAGCTGATTGGAAACTTCCCACAGCATGCGCGTTCGGAGTCCGCTTTTATCGACGCGCTTTTCGTCTTCGTGACGCAGTGTATTGTACACGTAGCCATCGCGCTCTAAGGTGGTACCCGCCAGACGTAAAGCAACCCGGTCTTCCAGCAATGGTAAATTCAACATTGCGGTTAGCTGCCGAGTACTAAGCTCGCCGCCGCGATAACCTACCGAGGCCTCAAAAGTATTTACAGGAGAGGCCGAGGTAACATTGATGGCGCCTGCAATCGTGTTTTTTCCAAATAATGTGCCTTGTGGGCCTTTCAATACCTCTACTCGATCCAAGTCAAGAAAGGCGTCCTGCAGGAAATCAGTTTTGGCATAGTAGACCCCATCGATATAGAAACCCACGGACTGTTCCATTCCATCGTTGATTGGGGCGTTGACGCCGCGCACGCCGACCTGGACATAGCCCGCCGTCATATTGATGTCAGTGTTTGGGGAAACCAGCGAAACGTCCTCGAAAGAATGAATGGCAGCGTAGCTGATCCGCTCTCCACCCAAGACAGACACCGACAGTGGTACGTCTTGGACAGATTCACTACGCTTTTGTGCAGTGACTATTATCTCGTCGATGCGCTCATTGCTATCGGGTTGCTTTGCCGAAGCAGCCGCTGCAGCAATTAAGCAAAGCACAGTTAAAGTAGTAGACTCTTTTATCACGAACGCTCTTGACCTGCTCCCCGCTAGCCGCACCTACCTGAACTTAGTTAAGTCCAAATATCTCTGGTGGCACACTGTCAACCCACACGCCCTGCCAGCGGCGCGTCAACCCGCACCGAAAATGGCAGAGTAATTTCATAAATTACACCGCCAGTGCCAAAACCAGCCGGCAAACCGTTGCGTAGCGCACGCTGGTTAGCCACATAGAGTCGTCTGCCGTCTGGCGAAAATGCAGGGCCAGTAACTTCCGTCACATTGGGGTCCCCGGGCAGGCGTAATAAAGGAATGGTGGTGCGATCCGGCAACAGCACCATGGCCCGCATATCGCCGCCGTCTTCAACCACAATCATCTCGCCATCGAGCGTCATGGCAATATTGTCCACCCCCGCCATGGGGGGTTCGTCTGGGTCGACCGGTGAGCCGACGGGACCGTCCTCCGGGTTATAGATGCTTTCTATCGTGCCGCCTACGGTATCGATCGCCCAGATGTTGTCGTCGCTTTTGGTAGAGAAGAAAACAAACCCGGAAAGAAACCAGCAACCCTCGTTACCCGCAAAAACCGTTGTTTCGCTCTGATAAACGTCACTTTGCGGACGTCCATCGTCGATCGCATCAATCCAGCGAATCGGCACAGGGCCTTTGCGTGCGGCATCAATGCCATCATCGACAACCAATACTTGAAGAACCCCCTGCTGCCAATCTGGTCGATCACCCGCCGGCCATGAGGTTTCGGTCGGAAAAATCGTACGATAAAAGCGCTCGTCACCCGCCATATCCTCGGTGTGATAGATTGCTCGCCCTTCGGGATCCAGCGCGGCCATCTCGTGCGCCTTACGGCCAAAACGATCCAGCCTCAAGGGCGTGCCACCGTCGCGCAGCGGGCTACACTCAAACATGTAGCCATCCATTATTTCTTCGCCATTGATCCACGTACCCCAGGGTGTAACCCCACCAGAGCAGTTTGTGGTTGTATCACGCTGTACCGGATACGCATCCACCAGATTCCCAGCAGCATCAAAGCGTAGTGCACTCACGCCTCCGCGCAAGAGCCCCAGCGCCTCCACATGCTCGCGGGAGGTGCCTGGCAAGCCAGCCGCGCCACCGGTGGTACTGTCACGCACTTCACTGTTGGATACATAGATCCAACCACCGTCATCAGTGCGAAATACCGCGCCGCCGTCGGGGTCGGAATGCCACAAAAAACCAGGGTTGTCTGGGATGGGAGGCTCATTGAAAACAGCGATCACCCGCGAACTGAACCCGGCCGGAAGCTG
>NZ_JBVBUV010000132.1:0-3887 GCF_057445395.1 Litorivivens sp. | reverse complement strand
CGAAAAGCTGTGCAAGAAGCATGACATGCTGATGATTGTCGACGACATTCAGGCGGGTTGTGGTCGTACCGGTACCTTCTTCAGTTTTGAGCCGGCTGGTATCAAACCTGACATCGTGACCTTGTCGAAATCACTGAGCGGCTTTGGTCTGCCTTTCGCGCTGGTCTTGATGCGTCCTGAATTGGATATCTGGGAGCCGGGTGAGCACAACGGTACCTTCCGTGGTAACAACCACGCCTTCGTTACCGCGGCTACGGCGATTCGCCACTTCTGGTCAGACGACAGTTTTGCCAAGGAGGTACAGGAAAAGGCAGATCTGTTAACCAAGCGCTTCCAGGAAATTGCCAATATGGCGGGTCCGTCAAACATGCAGCCCAAAGGGCGCGGCATGATGCAGGGTCTGAGCTGTAAAGATGGTGATTTGGCGAAGCTCGTGATCACGCGTTGCTTCGAGCTGGGCTTGGTGATCGAAACCTCCGGCGCCTACGATCAGGTAGTGAAATGTCTGTGTCCGCTGACCATCACGATGGAAGAGCTGAACAAGGCACTGGATATTATCGAGCAGAGCGTGAAGGACATTATGACCAATCGCTATCAGAAAGCTTCTTAAGGAAGATCTTTCTCTACAAAAGCTAAGGGTGTGCTTGTTCAGTGACGCAAGAGTTCGCTGCACCATGCCCTTACACACAATACAAAAGACAAAGGTTGAGGAAGCGCTATGATCGTCAGAACGCTACAGGATTGCATTAACAGTGAGCGCCATGTGCGCTCAGACAACTGGGAAAGTACGCGCATGTTGCTCAAGAATGACAACATGGGTTTTTCCTTTCATATCACCCGCATTTTCGCGGGCACGGAAACGCCTATTCATTACCAGAATCACCTGGAATCGGTGTATTGCATATCGGGTAAGGGCGAAGTGGAAACTTGTGATGACGGAAAAATTCATCGCATTGAGCCAGGTACCATTTACATCCTGGACAAGCACGACAAGCATCTGCTGCGCGCGGATGAAGGCGAAGACATTGTGTTTGCCTGTGTGTTTAACCCGCCGCTGCACGGCAAGGAAGTGCACGACAAAGACGGGGTCTATCCACTTGAAGCAGATGAAGTGAAATAGAAAACCTTAAACGAAATCCACCATCCTTGACGACTCAGGGGGAGACTATGTCACATACCGTTGAAAAAATTGGCGGTACGTCGATGAGCCAGTACGAGGCCGTGCGCGATAACGTAATTATCGGCCAGCGTGAGGGCAGCGAGTTATACAATCGAGTATTTGTAGTGTCAGCTTACGGCGGCATGACAGACAAACTACTGGAAGCAAAAAAAGGCGGTAAAGCCGGCGTTTATGCGTTGTTCGCAGGTTCAGACAACGACGGTGAGTGGCGAGAAGCGCTGAAACAAGTGCGCGAAGCTATGCTGTCGGTGAATGAATCGTTGTTTGAATCCGGTGAACTGCTTGATCAGGCAAACAGCTATATTGACGAGCGCATCAATGATGCGGATCGCTGCTTGAGTGATCTCGATCGTCTCTGCCAGCATGGTCATTTTGAGCTGGAAGGGCAGTTGCTGACTGTGCGGGAAATGCTCGCGAGTCTCGGTGAAGCCCACAGCGCCTGGAACATGACGCATCTGTTGCAACGCGATGGGATCAGCGCGCGTCTGGTCGACCTCAGCGGTTGGCGTGCCGATGCGGCCCTGCCGCTGGACGAACATATACGCAATGCGTTCAAGAGTGTCGATCTTGGCAAGGAACTGGCCATTGTCACCGGCTATGCGCATTGCGAAGAAGGTCTAATGGCGACCTTTGATCGCGGTTACAGTGAGATGACCTTCAGTCGAATTGCGGTTATCACGGAAGCCCGTGAGGCGGTAATTCACAAAGAATACCACCTCAGCAGCGCGGACCCTCGCGTAGTTGATGAAGAGAAAGTGGTTCCCATAGGTCGTACCAATTACGACGTGGCCGATCAGTTGGCCAATCTCGGCATGGAAGCGATTCACCCGCGTGCTGCTAAGGGTCTGCGCCAGCAGAATATTCCGCTGCGGGTGAAAAACACGTTTGAGCCTGAGCACAGCGGCACCCTGATAACCCGCGATTATGTAAGTGATTCGCCCTGTGTTGAAATCATTGCCGGCAAGCAGGTGGTGTATGCAGTGGAGTTGTTTGACCAGGAGATGGTTGGCGACGTTCACAGTTATGACCAGGAATTTCTGGGGCTGGTTAAAAAGCTCAAGGCCAAGATCATCACCAAGGATCTGAACGCCAATACCATCACCATGTACCTGGGCACTAACCTGAAAACCGTCAAACGCATTATTCGTGAGCTGGAGTCGGCCTACCCCAAAGCCGAGATCAGTTACCGCAAAGTAGCGATCGTGTCGGCCATTGGCAGCGATATGCAGGTGCCGGGCATGTTGGCGAAAACGGTTTCCGCGTTGGCCGAGAGCAATATCAGTGTGTTAGCCATGCACCAGTCTATGCGGCAGGTGGATATGCAGTTTGTAATCAATGAAGATGATTACAACAAGGCGATTCAGAGTCTGCACCGTTGTCTGGTAGAGCCACACAATCATGGTCTCGCTATCTGCGCGGCTTGATACCCCCCCCTCCCTCGCTTCAGGAGGGGGTTCCCCCCTTCTGCAATGGCAATTCGTTTGAACTACAATAGCTACAGGCCTTATTCAGCGCCAGAGCTGGCTAGCTCTGGCGCTGTAGTGTTGGAGCTTGTCGAATCAGGTGTCTCGTGGCACCGGGTGTAGCCCTGCGCCTTATCGCGGGGTGGCTTTGTGCTCACTCATGGTGCGAATGACCAGGTTGCATTTTGGCGAGCAGATTCAGACTCCGAAGGGGCCCGGTAGGGCTTTTGCGCATACTGAAAGTCATTTGTTGGACCCTTTTCAGGGTCTTGTAAAGCCCGTAACATCAGGGTATTGCCTCTATAAGATATGGGCTATTGGTCATTGTGCCTGGTGAACACTAGTGGTATCTACGTAGCGAAATATACCAGTTGAATGCGATACGGTATGGCTGAGAACTGGGAGAGGGCCTCCTAGGCGGCCTTCCGGTAGCGGCTCTGCAGCAACACGCGATGGTCGTACAGTTAGCTTTGACTTACAGGGCGGAGCAGGAGAGCGCAGCGCGCATGAATACTCAGACAGTGTTAGTGGTGGACGATTCCAGCGGAGACCGGTTGGTAATTCGTCGAGCGTTTGAGCGTACCCGTCGTGACGTCAAACTGGTGGAGTTGATCGATGGCGAGGAGCTGATCAACTACATTGAACGCAAAATTCCTTTTAAAGACACCGTATTGTATCCCGAGCCAGACCTGATCTTGCTGGACATCAATATGCGCCGGCTGGATGGCAAGCAGGCTTTGCGACTGCTGCGTGAAAAAGCGGAATACGCGCAAGTTCCGGTGGTGATGTTGACCACCTCGTCGCGCGAGAAAGACATTAACGAATCTTACGAGCTAGGCAGCACCGATTACATTACCAAGCCCGAAAATTTCAAGGACTTCATGCAGGCTATAGTCAATGTCTGCAATTATCTTGATAAGCCCAAGACTGCCATCAACGCCTGATAGATAGTACACCCCACCCGGATCCTCTAAATGTGATAGTCATCCGCGTTCTGTGGCTCTAAGCAGTGTGCGGTTATGATTCCCTTCGTTTTGGCTATACTGCTTAGTTAGTTTACAGTAGTAATAACTTCGTCCATTACGCACAGGTAGGAGAGTCCAGGCCATGGAGAGCTTCTGGAGCAGCTTTTTCGGGAATAAGATGCCGCCGCATGGGCACTGTTACTTGTGGGATGATCGCCTGGTGTCGCTGCATGTAGTGACGGATGCGATTATCGTATTGTCTTACTTCACCATTCCACT
>NZ_JBVBUV010000131.1:0-3963 GCF_057445395.1 Litorivivens sp. | reverse complement strand
CGGCGGGCGGGGGTAGAGCCCCAAGGTCATATCGGTTTGTGATACACCGGGCTTCAGGTGGCAACCCACACACATCTCGTTGTAGTCGGCACCGCCTGCCAAGAGCATCTCCGGATCGGAAAGATCCGGCACGCTGATGTCAGATGCCGCACGTGCAATCGAGCGTTCGCGCAGAGTTCCCAAAGCCCAGTAGGTAATTTTCAGGTGGGGTTCATTTGCTGCCACCGGATATACGCCAGAATAAATAAACCCGACTACCCCTGCTGTGGCGAGCAACAGGAGAGCAATCATTATTTTAATAGTCTTCATAGCAGCGCTCCTCCAACGCGTTCTCTATCAGTGATGACCGAGATCATCATCACCCCCTCTCTCTGCGCTATCTTCGCCCTGTGTCTGGCAGCGCTTGAGCATGGCTTGGATAATCGGACTGGATTTATCTAGTTCATTATCTGGTCGTGCGAGAAATTTATCGCAACGCGCCTGCTGCTCAACGCGTTGCTCTTCCGCGTTTCTACGTACTTTTTCTGGACTGTGCGCGAGCGCTGCACTAGTCATCAAGACGGCCAATACCGTTACTGCTAGTGATTTGCATAGCATGTTTTAAATTCTCCTCAATACCAGGCCCTGAAGCCGACAACGAGCTGGGTATCTTCAATTTCCTCACCCTCGGCAATGGCAAAATCTGCCGTGTTGCCGTACTTCTTATTCCAGTTCACTCCAACATACGGCGCGAACTCACGGCGAATTTCATATCGCAAACGCAAGCCGACCTGTGCGTCAGCCAGTCCCGAACCCACACCCGTTTCTTCGTCATTGTGGCCATAGGCGTTAAGCTCAAATTCGGGTGACAACACCAGCCGCTGAGTGAACATCAGTTCATACTCAGCCGACAGTCGCAGTCCTGTGCGCCCTGACCCGCCAATAAACAGAGAGGCATCAACTTCAAAGAAATACGGTGCCAGTCCCTGCACGGCAATAACGCCCCAATCCCGATTGGGTTCCGGTTCAAAATCCTTACGGGCACCGACCTGTAGATTCCAGTAGGTCGAAATAGCACGGCTATAAAGCGCCTGAAGCTCCAACTCCTCATACTCGCTGTCGACGTGCTCGGCCTCAGCTTTAACCCAGAGCTTGTTCAGGTCATATCCCACCCAAAACTGCCCTTCAAGAACCAAGGGATCAGGGCCTTCTGTGCTGCGCACCTCCAATTGATCAATCTTTCCCGAGGTCAGGAACGGGTCGTCATTTGCACCCGCCTGTACTCCCGTCGCAAAGACCGAGGACGCGCTCACTATGGCTATCTTTTGAAGTCTTTTCATTAGATGCGCACCCCTTTCTCGATACGAACCTCACGCATCATGCCCGGCATGTGGTACAGCAAATGACAGTGATATGCCCAACGACCGATGGCGTCAGCGGTTACCAGGTAACTGATTGTAGAACCCGGCTGCACAATAATGGTGTGCTTGCGAGGGATATAATCTGGCTCATTGGTTTCGAGTTCACTCCAAACACCGTGAAGATGTATTGGGTGTGTCATCATGGTGTCATTCACCAGCGTAATACGAACTCGCTCGCCGTATCTCAGGCGTATAGGGTCGGCATCAGCAAACTTGATACCGTCCATTGACCACATATAGCGTGACATATTCCCCGTCAGATGGATTTGGATTTCACGTTCCGGATCGCGCTTATCAAGCGTAGGGTAGAGGTTTCGAATATCGGCGTAGGTCAATACCTTACGACCATAACGCTGTGCGTGATCACGCAACCCAATGCCCGGATCATGCAGCCCGCTTTTTGGTGACTGTGCCCGCATATCAATGTGTGGGCCAAACTCGGTTTTAACGTGTTTTATCTCCGCCCGACTTCCAAACCCAGCGGGCGCCGGTTGACCTGCCATGTGTTTGGCGTGCATCCCGTGCTTGCTGTGATCAACGCCTCCCATGCTGCGCTGACTATGATCCATGCCACTCATGTTGTGTTGGCTGTGATCCATCCTGCCCATGCTATGCTTACTGTGATCCATGCCACCCATGTTGTGCGTGCTATGATCCATGCCGCCCATATCGTGTGACATTCCCATATCTGCGTGCCCCAGCAAGGGCGCGTGATCCATCGGAGGTACTTCGGCTTGCCAATCCGCGTTGGGGGTGAGCGTACCCCGCGCGTACCCACTGCGATCAATGGTTTGGGCAAAGAGCGTATAGGCTGAATCGGCATCCGGCTCAACAACGACGTCGTAGGTTTCCGCAACGCCTATTCGGAACTCGTCAACGCTGACAGGTTCTATGTTCTGCCCATCGGTAGCTACGACCTTCATTTTCAAGCCGGGAATGCGAATGTCGAAAATAGTCATCGCGGCCGCATTGATAAAGCGCAAGCGTACTTTTTCACCTGGTTTAAAGAGAGCAGTCCATCCGACATCAGGTGTTACACCATTCATAAGAAAGGTATAGGTATAACCAGTAACATCCGAAATATCGGTCTGGCTCATGCGCATAATGTTCCACATTTTGCGCTCACTCCAAGTCTGGGCGACTCCCTTTTCCTTAATATCTCGCCAAAGGTCACCCGCAGTGCGTTCCTGAAAATTGTAGTAATGACTCATCTTTTTCAGGTTGGCGTATATGTCTTCCGGATCGTTGTCAGACCAGTCCGAAAGCAGTACGACGTAATCTCGATCACAGTCAACCGGGTCTGACTCTTTCGGATCGATCACAATCGCGCCATAGACACCGGTCTGCTCCTGCCAACCAGAGTGAGAATGGTACCAATAGGTGCCGTTCTGCTTTACGTCAAACTGGTACTCAAAAGTCTCACCCGGCTTAATACCGTCGAAGCTCAAGCCAGGAACGCCGTCCATTTCGGTCGGAAGAATCATGCCGTGCCAGTGGATAGAACTATCGTGGGACAGATTGTTGGTTACTCGCAGTGTGACGCGATCGCCTTCTTTCCAGCGAAGAATGGGGGCAGGCACAGTGCCATTGATAGCTGTCGCCGTGCGCTCCGCACCTGTAAAGTTAACGGGCTGATAACCAATGGTTAAATCGAACTGACTACCCGTCAATACACTGGGGCGGATATTCCGGTTAGGAGTGGCCGCTACGTTAGCGCTACGCAGACTAACACCAGCCAGCATAGTGCCAGCAGCCGCGCCGGTCACAAACCGACGGCGTGAAAGTTGATTGAACACAGTATTTACCTTCTATCTGAAACGGTGAAATCACAAAGCGCGCAAATTCGGGGCGCACTGATCCCGTGTCAGGCAGAAATCGGAGGTTTCAGAAAGGAAAAACTGGGTGGTAAGGGGGGGCTCCGATGGTAGTTTTCGGTCATCGGCGAACGGGGAGGGAAATTATTGGTGGCGGCTCTTGTGAGAATCGTCGTGCCGCAACCGCCAACACAGCAGTCGCAGTCAAACGTGCAGCATTCTGCGGAATCAGTTCCTGTCTGACTGTGTGCACTGTGGCGTGAATGTATCGTGACAGCATCACTGGCTTCGTCCGCGTGACAGCCTGTCGCGCCGTCCGTTGTGGAATCCGTGTAAGAGCCATTTGATAGGGGAGAGACAAGATCACTACTGGAAATGGCAGCCAAGACCGTTCCACCCGGCTGTAGCAAGGTGAGTATGATCATCAGGCTCGCAATCCAGTGTCGCTTCATGCGCTTAAACAATACCCGTATTCAGAGATAAAGATAATGTAAACCCTGAAGTAAGGCCAAGGTCAACCCTCGACCTTACTATTTACACGTTAGTGACAGGCCTTCCCGTGTCGACGCAATCGCCAGTAGTTATACGGCCAGGGAGTCAGGAAACCAGCCAGCAAGCTTGGGCCTATTGACCACCAAGTCAAGGCCGCCTTTCCCACCAGCAGATAGTCGGTTAAATTCATGGCAAACTCCATCGCCAGCATACTAACCAAACTCATACCAATGGCAGTCTTAAATGCCAGTTTGAAA
>NZ_JBVBUV010000130.1:0-4262 GCF_057445395.1 Litorivivens sp. | reverse complement strand
CCCAAGAAACTTCTGCATCAGCGTTTCAACTTTTGCATAACCAGCATTATTCTCGGACTAGCCGACTATAAAAGTCTCAAAGACTCCTACATGGGTAACTTGAATACACGCCCCGAAGACTTGGTGACCGTAATGCTCGATGTTTGCTCCCATGGCTTGGGAGCGCCAAAACCTGAATCGACAACCTTTCGGACTGAAACTCGAAGACGAGGATATACCCAACGTATTTGAGTCAATTATGCCGCTATTTCCCCAATCGGGAATTGCTCCAGTGTGCGCAGTCCGCACCCCGCTGTGTTGAATGTGCTCCCCCCCACAACTCCCAACTGAAACACCGACGACCGCTTTGTGACTGAAGCCGCCACTCCTGCAGAAAACCGACGGTCCGCTTTGTATATGAAAATTGAGGGAGTAGAATTGCTGAACTATTCGACCCGCTCAACAATGATCGCCGGAGCCTGCCCGCCACCTGCGCACATGGTTACTAACCCACGCTTCAGACCACGTCGCTCCAACTCGTCAACCATGGTGCCAATCAGGATAGAGCCCGTTGCGCCAATGGGATGTCCCAGCGCCATAGCACCGCCATTAACATTGACTTTGTCCCGATCGAGATTCAAATCACGAATGAATTTTTCGGCAACTACAGCAAACGCTTCGTTAATTTCGAAAAGGTCAATGTCTTCCAGCTTAAGGCCGGCTTTTGCCAATACCTTTTTAGCCGCCGGCACAGGAGCATTGAGCATCAGGGTCGGGCAGTCTCCCATATTCGCCATGGCGATTATTTTCGCACGCGGTTTCCACCCCTGTTTCTTCGCGTAGCTTGGTGAGCTCAATAAGAGCGCCGCCGCACCATCGACAACACCGGAAGAATTACCCGCATGATGCACATTAACGATATCGAGATCAGGGTACTTTTGGAGCACAAGCGAACGGAAAGTGGCGCCTGTTTCATCGAACGCGTAATCCATCATCGGCGCGAACGATGGCTTGAGCTCTGCGAGGCCTTCCAATGTCGTTTGAGGGCGAGGAAATTCTTCGTGATCCAGCGCCAATGACCCGTCGTCGTTATATACCGGCACGAGCGCCCTATCAAAGTAGCCTTTCTTAATAGCATTATCGGCGCGTTTTTGACTTTCTAGTGCCAATGCATCCAAATCACTGCGCGAAATTCCCTCAAGGCTCGCGATAGCATCTGCACAGATACCTTGGTGCGTTTGCGGGTGCAACGCACGCAAGTGCATATTGCCGTTATCCATGGTGTAAGACGCTGTGCCATTTTCCGGGTCGCCAAATCGAGACATCATTTCGGTGCCGCCGGCGATCACACAATCTTCCATGCCAGACATCAAGGAAGCTGCAGCAAAGTTCACGGAACTAATGCCCGAACCGCAAAAGCGGTCCATCGTGATTCCGCTGGCCTTAACGTCATAGCCTGCATCCAGCGCAGCCATGCGACCGAGATCGCCGCCTTGAAGGCCGCGTTGCATGCTTGTGGCCCAAATAACGTCATCTATCTCGGCAGTATTTATACTGTTGCGCTCGGCAATCGCTTTTAACACCGTGGAGGCAAGCCGCTGAGGATGAATATGGCTCAACGCGCCCTTGCCCTTTTTGCCAATCCCACGTGGAGTGCGACATGCATCAATAATCCATGCTTCGCTCATCAATTAGTCCTCTCTGAAAAAATGGATGCTTTTTGGCTACGCCTAACGGAGTTGCTAACCCCGTAGGCGATAGCAGCAATTTATAGCTAATAGCCCGTTATTTTGGTGGCATACGGATACCACCATCCATCCGAATCACTTCCGCATTCATATAGGGGTTCGTGATGCATTCCATCACCGTAAACGCCAGCTCTTCACCGTAACCAAGGCGTTTCGGAAATAATACCGACTTACCCAAGTTGGCTTTAAAAGCTTCAGCCGCCTCACCTTCACCGTAGATAGGCGTGTTAATTAGACCCGGAGCTACGGTATTCACGCGAATCCCCACAGAGCTTAGATCGCGCGCGATCGGCAAGGTCATACCTACGATGCCACCTTTTGAAGCTGAATAGGCCGCCTGTCCGATCTGCCCATCAAAAGCAGCAACAGAGGCCATATTAACAATGGCTCCGCGACTGCCATCCTCATCCATCGGCTCAGTTTTGGCCATCGCTGCTGCCGCTCTGCTTAATACAGTAAAGGTGCCTATCAGGTTAACCTGTATTACAAAGCTGAACCCATCAAGATCCATTGGCTCATTGTTGCGGTCAATCGTTCTTGCAGGCAACCCCAGCCCCGCAGAATTTACGCAGGCGCGCAGAGGACCAAGCTCACAGGCAGCGGCGACGGCTGCATCGGCATCTTCGGTTTTGGTGACATCACACTTCACGAAGACACCACCAATCTCTTTGGCAACCTGGCTACCGCGCTCTTCATTCAAGTCGGCGATCACCACCTTAGATCCCGCCTCTGCGAGCTGCCGCGCTGTGGCCTCGCCAATTCCCGAAGCTCCACCCGTCACTATGGCTGAGCTTCCCTGAAGATTTACTCTAGGCATAATCATTCTCCCTTCTGTCGTATTTTGCTTTTAATTGGGTATATTGAACCAACATCATATTCGCGGCAGTCTAGGGCTGCCAATTCACAGCTTTATAATGTCATTAGCGCTGATAATTTATGTGTCTGCCGGTGTCAGCGTGCACATACACTGGATTGCACAGCATCTTATAGCCGTAACCGCCATGCAACTTCAAGTACAGGTGATGACGTTTTCGATACTGCTGTTACTGAACGTGCCTCAGACGGGGAAATGACCCGTTTCATGGTAGGCTATGTAAGATTGCAAAAGCATAGTCGAACTCAACAAAGCAATGAATGCCACCCTAACGCCAAACGCTCAATGGACCGTCAACAGCACCAGCATCAACGGCGTAGTGCAGGCTGCCCGGGCGCTTGGAGCTCCGGTCGACGACCTGCTCGAAGAAGCAGGATTGCGTCTTAAGCAGCTGGCTGAGCCCGAAGCAAGGCACAGTGTGGCGGCGCTGTACAATTTCTATCAGGCTGCAGCAAGCCAAACGACGGAAGATATTGGCCTGCACGCCGGACGTATTCAGTACATCAACCGCCTGAACCTTCAGTTATACACCACCCAGGTTTGTGCTACGTTTAGGGACTATCTAAACCTGATGCCCAGTGTACTTCGCTTTGCCGGTGATCTCGGTGAAGTAAAAATTCGACGAAACGGACAAACTATCTGCCTTGACTGGATCCCGCTCTGGCAACCCCATGCCGGCTGGCGCTACCAGTCCGATGAAATGCTGTCGGTCTCCGCCCAAATCGTGAACTCTCTGTGTGTAAAGCCTATCCTTCCACTGGAGGCCCACTTCACCTATCCAGAACCGGCAGATTCCACACTTATACAGCGCCTGCTCGGCCCCAACCTGAAATTTGATCAGCCGGTCAGCTGCCTGCACTTTGAGCGAGAAAGCCTGGATTATCCCCTCATCCAACTTGATGCTGATTGGGGACGCAGTATTGGACAAACCACTCAGCACTTGTTTACGCCTGATAGCCGGGAGCAGATACTGCAAGATCTGCGCGGTACCCTCATTCGACTGCTGCCCGCCGGCGGCGTAACGCTTGACAAAACCGCCAAAGCCCAAGGTATCTCTCGTCGCACCTTGCAGCGACGTCTCGCCGAATGTGGCACGCAGTTCGCTCAGGTACTGCAAAATCTGAGAAACGAACTCGCCATCCAATACCTTGGCGATGAAAGACTCAGCATCACTGATATTGCCTTTCTACTTGGGTATTCCGAGCACAGCTCCTTTTCATCAGCCTTCAAACAGCAAATCGGGATGTCACCCCGAGATTATCGCAAAGGGCGAACCGAGGCCTCGAGCTGACACCAGCTCACCGGTGTTAATAGCCGAACGTAACAAACAACCTAGTTCTATACTCTAATGTATAGCTTTTCTGTGCTGGGCGTTGGCACCGATTCCCACATCCGATGGCGCCGATTCCGAAGTACCGCCCTGAAAGATGACTACACTGAAGCTCTTGAATTTACGACGTCGCAGAATACGTCTGCAACGCCTTGGCTCCACATTAATAGCCGCGCGCCAACTGACGAAAATGAAAGAGGAAAGAGCATGGCCGTAATCGAATCCCAAATAGACGCGCAATCCGAGCTATTTCAGCACAATACCAGCGTCATGCTACAAGCGGTTGACGAGTTCCGCGGGATAGAGCAGCGCGTGGTCGAGGCCGCTGAAG
>NZ_JBVBUV010000129.1:0-4334 GCF_057445395.1 Litorivivens sp. | reverse complement strand
AGCATTCCAATGATTACAAATACCAGCAACGCGCCGGTCACCATCCAAACGCTCATCTGATTCATGGCGATCAGCTGCAGGCGACCGACGGCGGGCGCAATTACACACACGGTGGCACAGAACATCAGGCGGCGATGCCAGTCAGTCTGGCGGCGCAGATGTAGTGCTGAGAACACGAGGATGGCAAAGCAGGCGATATTCACCCAGTCCAGCGCCAGAAAAAACGCCGGGGTAAACACAGGTGGTACGCGATCAACCATGAGGGTAACGGGTGTGAGCACCAAGCCCAGCACAACCATCCAGCCAGCGAGCAAAGCGCCGACGCGGCCGAGGCGACGATGCTGTGGCAGGGCATCTCGATACGCCAGTGTATTCTGGGTGATAAAGAGCGCGATCCATGCCATAAAACTTAAGGCATGCAAATGAACCCACCAAGGTGAGCGAAACGACGAAATACCCAGGGCTGCAAAGGCCCCGAAACCGAGCACGACGGTTGCGGCAATGGCGCAGGACATTCGGAGAAAGAACAGGCGTTCAGAGGTTTCAGGGTCGGTCAGGTCAGCATGCGGAATCGTAGTGTTCATCAGTGTGCCCCGGGTAGACGGTACAGCTGCTTTTGTGATGCATTGACGACGCTAGAACCTAACCCTATTTAGCGAACAGCTCAATACGTGGGGTTTAGAATATTCGGTGTTAACGCAAGGGGCGGTTAGATAGATTTGCGCTAGCAATACCGTTGGTATTTGAGTCGCAAGTCAGTCTGATAGTGTCACGTAGATTGGTTGATCGCACGGATTAATGATTCTCTTAATCCCCGCGTCGGATAGCGCACATCATATACCCGATCTGTCCTTGATCAACACGATGACGCGGGCATAACGAGAAGAAGTTTAGTTTGCAAGAGTGATAGATCGGTTTTTGCCCGTGTGTGATATTCGTGAGTATGTACGATATTTCCAATCATCCCAGTCCAATGCAGCGAGTCGTTAACTATCGCAACGTTGCCGGTGCATTCAAAGATGAAAGCGGAGCTGTCGGGCTATATGAAGTCCGACGATGGGCAAAGGAAAATATGCGCCCTGCGAAGTCGCAAACTTAGTCAATGGGGGCAGTCATTGATATACCATTGATATCTACGACCCTATAAATGATGAATAAATGGCATGACGACTACGAGACCCTTATTTGAGGCATACCCGCTACTGACTGATACCTTGCCCTGGCTTCAGTTGGCTGACCTGCCGACACCTGTCGAACCACTGCCGGATATTGGCTCAAATGCGTGGATTAAACGGGATGACATCTCCCACGCTATCTATGGCGGCAATAAAATCCGCAAGCTCGAATTTATCCTGGCCGATGTGATGGCGCAGGGTAGAGAGCACGTAGTCACCTTTGGCGCCACTGGAACGAATCATGGCGTAGCCACTGCCATGCTGTGCCAGAAGTTAGGCTTACGATGCACGGTACTTTTGTTTGAGCAGCCCGAATCAAAAACTGTGCGTGACAATTTACTGCGGATGCAACAGTTTGGTGCTGAGCTCACATTTTGCGGGACTCTTGCCAACACGGTGATGCGCTACTATTGCCATCCTCAGCGTTTCTCGCGAAAGCACTATTTCCTGTTTGCGGGTGGCTCTAACATTGCAGGCACTATTGGCTTTGTTAATGCGGCTTTTGAACTTTGGCAGCAAATCGAAGGTGGCGTGTGCCCCATGCCCGCTAGAATCTTCGTGCCGGTTGGCTCTGCGGCCACCCTGGCCGGGTTGACGATTGGCGCGGCGCTCACGGGTCTCAAAGCGGAGATTGTGGGTATCCGCGTTGCGCCATCGCACTTGGGCGTGATACCCACGTGCACGGTAGGCACAGTACATCAGTTGATGAAGCGTACCTGTAACACGCTGTCACGTTATGGTCTTGAGATGCCGGCCATGGCGGCGCCCAAGCTTATCGACAGCTATTACGGCGCAGGCTACGGTGTGCGTAGTGAGGCTGGTGACAAGGCCACCGCAAAGTTTTCGGGCTGCGGTATCGCGTTGGATCAAACCTATACCGCTAAAGCCGCCGCGGCATATCTGGATTCTATAGAGGCTAGCGGTGAGGTGCAGTTGTATTGGCACACCTACAATTCACGGCCGGTTAAATTTTTGGACGTACATTAATAGTCCAGCACCTGTTAGGGATATCCCAGATCGATTTGTGACTGATGACACTCTAATGCAGCGCCCGGGCTTGCAGCGGAGTCCCTCGCCTGGAGTGCGTGACTAGTTTCCTAGGTAAACGGTGTGAGGTGAAGATGGTTCGAAAGGCAGTATCAACACCTCTGGGCTATCTGGTAAGAAAGCGTAAGTTTCTCTAAGCGCCGAATACAGATACTGGGTTGGATCAATGGCATCAGAGGCATTAGTTCGGATATGCGTCTGCGGCTGCACTCACCGAGCAAGACGGTGGGGGTTGAATGTCGGCATTGAAGAACCATATGCAATTTTTGTCACGCCGAGCCAAGGGAGTGGTGACAACTGTAGATATCAGCAGACCACTATTGGCTATACCACTATTAGCTATAGCCCACGGGCTTTGATCAATAGCAGAGAAGCCCGAGCTGTTCCGTATACTTTTTAGCTTTGGAACGGCCAGCGGAGCTGTTGAGTGTAGCGCAAGGGCATAGGTTCTTTTATTCCAATCTCACCAGCACCAATTGGCGTGCGAGTGTATTTGAATGTTCTGAACAGCTGGTCCCATATCATCCAGAATTCCCCGAAGTTTACTTGCGCGTCTTCGTACTCACGTTTGTGATGTCCACGATGGATTTCGGCGACTCCCAGCAGGTTTCGGAAAACGCCTACAGTATAGTCGAGGTTCGCGTGCTGAAAGGCGAGGTGAACCGATATGATGGCAAACCAGGCGCCGATGACGCCCGCAGGCGCGCCTAGTATTACCACAGCTATCAGGCCCGGGCTGGCCAGCAAAATTGCGCTCAGCGGATGACGACGTTCGCCGTTTAGCCAGTACAGGCGCTCCGAACTGTGGTGGAGCGCGTGCAGCCGCCAAAGAAAGGGAAACTTGTGGCTGAGCCAGTGCATAAGCCAGAGGCCAAAGTCGATGATTGCGCCTGCAGCCAGCAATTGTGCCCACAGTGGCCATGCTGAAGGCCAGAGGGTGCCAGCTTGGGCAACGAAATCCGGTAATAATGAACGGCTGAGGGTAACAATTTCGATAACAGTGAAAATCAACGTCAAGCTGAACGCAGCATGCAGTATGTCCACCCGGGTGTCATTGTGGTCTTGGTTCCACTCCGGGGTATAAGGCTGAAAGCGTTCGAGTAGTGCGACAAGTGTTATGCCTGAAGCGGATACTATTATAGCGATCGGCCAATGAGGTAAACCCCGCGCGAGAATCTGATATTGCAGTAATGCGCAACCAATAAAGATCAGGGGGTAGCTTCCCCAGCGAACCGTCCATTTGAGCATGTCTGTATTCACCGACTATCTGCGTGTAGTAACGTCATAGTATGCCGGTGAGGCATGTTGGCGTATTGAACGAAAGTGCTGACTTCAGGCAAGGAGCTTCATCAATTGGGTCGGAGAAATACCAAACGCTTCGCGGACTGCTCGGGTGAAATGGGCCTGATCTGAAAAGCCCGCTTCTGTTGCCGCTTGACTCAGGTTTGTCGTGGTTAAGGCTATCTCCAAAGCGGTAATCAATCGTAACCATTTTCGATAGCTGCGCAGCGGCAGGCCGGTCTGTTCGCTGAACCAATGCGAAAATCGACTCGGCGACAGGCGGCATAATGCCGCTAGCTCGTCCCGACTGATGTTGTTACCCTGCGTGCTCGCCTGGATTTTGGCGATGACTGTGGCAAGACGCTGATTGTCGACAAGAGTCAGTGGCTCATGAAGGGCAATTTGCTGAAGAGTGTCTTGCAGAGATTTTTCTCTAGGAAAGCGTGAAACCAGTACTTGAGCTTCGTTGTCAGCCAATGCTTTCCATTTGCTCTGCTTCGTATCCAATGTCACGGGTATGTCGACGTTGACCAGCGGATCAATGTACAGCGACAGTATTTCCCCATTATGTTGGCGATGTCGAGTTCCCGCGGCTATCAACACCGCAGGCGCACATACCTCCTTGCCTTCAATGTCAAATACTACCTCGCGATCGAGCCCTATGCTGATCTGGTGAGCCCAGTGGCGGTGTGGCCGGTTGTCACCTGAGTGACCGCGGAAGATCCCGAGCCCCGGGCTGATTGCGGTCTCTCCGGCCCAGCGTTGCTTATCATCGGTAGTGCCGTTGTCTGCCATTAGAAAATTATTCCGCGCTTCGCTATCAAAGGGAGC
>NZ_JBVBUV010000128.1:0-4622 GCF_057445395.1 Litorivivens sp. | reverse complement strand
ACCGTATTCCCTCGGTCGCAAGACTATCAATGGTAGGGGTTGCAATTTCGCCGCCAAAAGAGCCCAAGTCGGTATAGCCCAAATCATCGGCGAGAATTAAGACAATGTTGGGGCGTTTTTGATCGCGTGCGCTATCGGCATTGACGCTGATTTCAGCATGGACAATTCCCACCATGCCCAGGAAAGCAAACAAGAGCCTCATTGGCAGTACAATAGCCCGGTTTCGCATTGAAACTATCACGATCCACTTTCCGCGTTAGCGCACAGAATACGCGCCCCCAAGAGCAGAATAATGCTGAAGACAATCTCTGGACCAATGGCATTAGGCAACAGCGCCGCCCCATGGAGCAGCCACGCCAGAACCCTACCCAAAGCCGTCAGGCTTAGCAACAAGACTGCAGCGTAGTACCAGTGAGGCCTTGCCGTACTGAGCCCCAGTAAAGTGAACACACCGATGCAGAGAAAAAAGGCCGAGAGGTCGCCTACCTGCGTACTCAGCCCCGCGCCATCCAACAGCGGCATACCCAGTTCACCGGCGATGCCTGCCGGCGCTAGCAGCCAGCGTAGCCCCATGCTGAGCATCAGCACACCTATCAGGGCGACGGGAACTTTCAACAACCATTGCATGGCTTATACCTCGTTATTATTGAGTTTTACGCTGCGCGAGAATATTTACCGCCTTTTGCGCAGTTTCTAGTCCGGAATTCTGGTTCTGGCCGGTGACAAAGCGTTGTTCATCATCTACCGACACCCAAGTGGCAAACAGATCGCGAAAAGCCGTGGCACTTTCAAAGATCGCACCGGCTTTGCGTAGTTCGGTTTCCGGATGCATCGGGGTCACTTCGATACCCAGCTCCTTGACCTGCTTGTCGGTGACGCCGGTCGCCCGTCGTCCCTCGATCAAGAGTTTGCCATTCTTATCTTTGGCATTGATCAAACCCAAAGCGCCATGACAGACCGACGCAATCACCGGCGCTTTTGGCGCATAGTACGCAGCGCTGACTAGGGACGCCAACTCTTCGGAGTTACCCATGTCGTAGGCTGCTCCCCATCCCCCGGCGAGAAAAACAACATCGTACTGGCTGACATCCACATCGCTCACAGGGATCGAGTTGTTGGCTTTCGCCCGAAAAATACTATCCTCCAAAAAGCGCTTATCATGCTCGGTGCTTATCGGGTAAGAAAGTGTCTGAGGGTCAATCGGTATAGCACCACCCTGAATACTGGCGATGTCGACCTCTATCCCCGCTTCCTGAAAAACGTAGTACGGGTGGGTCATTTCAGAGGCAGCGACACCGGTGGCAGGTCCATCATCTGAGCCTGGCTCTGCCAGCACACCGTGACTGGTGGTAATGATCAGGGCTTTTCCTCCAGGGAACTCGGCGGCTTCACCGGTGTATTCCGGGTGCAATCCCGCAAATCTCAGGAGCGATGGCAGCGCGATCGCGACCAGTGCGATAATAGTGAAAATGGCAGCAACAGCTACTTTAATCTTGTTCATCGTCGAATTTGTCCTTTCTTCATTAGATGGTCAGACCGCCATCAACGACAATGCACTCGCCGTTGGTATAGCTGGCGGCATCGGATACCAGGTACAAAACAGTTCCTGCCATCTCATCCGGATCTGCATGCCGCTTCATGGGGATGCGGGATATCGCTTCTTGGTAAATTTCATCGCTGCTAAATAGCGCTCCAGCAAATTTCGTCTTGGTAAATCCGGGCAGCAAAGCATTTACTCTGATTCCGAAGCTGGCACATTCCTTGGCAAAGGCTTTCGTCATATTGACGACTGCTGCTTTGGTAATGGAATAAATTCCCTGGAAGTCACCCGGCTGAAGGGCGTTTACGGATGCTGTATTGACTATCACCCCGCCACCATTTTCTCGCATTAGTCTGCCAGCGTGGATAGACATAAAGAAATAGCCGCGGATGTTTACCTCTACGGTTTTGTTGTACGCGGGCAGGTCGGTATCGAGAATATTTCCGAAATAAGGGTTCGCAGCAGCGTTATTGACCAGAATATCCAGTCGACCGTGCTTCGACTTCACATGATTAAAGACGCGCTCGATATCCTCCATGCTGCCGACATGGCAGGCGAAAGCTTCTGCGCTGCCCCCTGTTTCATTAATCGCATCTGCAACCAAGTGGCAGTCATCTATTTTGCGGCTCGACACAATGACATGCGCGCCCTGCTCTGCCAGCAGTTTAGCAATTGATTCGCCGATACCACGACTGGCACCTGTAACCAGTGCAATTTTATTTTGTAGGTCGAAAAGCTTTGTAGCCACGTTATAAAATCCTTAAGTAGTAGTCAGCACTCAGAGCAGTAATGTTTCACAGCCAGTTCCCTGGATAAATTGGTTGACTCTTTCACGGTCTGAAACAGACAGCGCATCGTAAGCTTCGCGTATCCATTGCAAGCATTTCGCCTGATAAGGGAATGATTGTTGAATCCAGCGTGCGCCATCGATTTCGGTTTCCCATTCTTTTTCACCAGCTGCGACGGCGGCAGAATTGGCTAGCAAGGCTGGCGCATACACTCTGCCGCACTCTACGAGAAGTCCGCGCAAGGAATCTGGTTGTTCTTCCAGCGCTTTCCAATCGTCGCCCGTCACATCAAGTCCCGATAGGTCACCGAGCATGTACACCAAACCCACTGTGCGGGGAGATAATTCATGAGCAATACGTCGCGGGGTGGGATCAAATCCTACAAGCTGGGTGAGCTGCCCATACAGGGCGAAGTCGCTAGCCGCTGGCCGGTTGCCAAGCAGGAACGGTTGCTCAGTCAAATGGGCTTGCATTGCCTTTAGTAGACGGTGGTAACTGGCCTCAATGATCGGGGCTGTCACGTTGTTCGAGCCCACATAGCTTAATCGGGATATCTGTCGCTCGGTAAAGAACGTTTTAAACTTTGCAGCATCGCTATCGCCGATGTGGGAGCCGGAGCTCAAAGGCAGCAGTGTTCCAGCGTTGTCGGCGTCATCCTCTGGATACCAGCGATAATGGAACATATATTTGGTTGCCCACTCATCTGCGAAGTCTTCAAGCAGGTAGTCAATGAACGCAAGCGCGGGATCAGTTGGTAGTACGGAACGTCCCGAGTATCTGGATTCTAGCTCCCGAATGATAGGAGTTGAATCACAGCGGGCTGTTAAACTATCGCCCCCGTCATCAAACAAAAAGGTGGGCATAAAAACCATCTTTGGAGCGGCAATCCCCATCTGCTCGAGTACTACTTGAGGCATGCCCCACGTAACGCTATAGGGAATTTGACGATAGCGCAGGAGACCCAGCATTTTCTGGGTATAGGGCGACCCAGGCGCACCGATAAGTTGCAGTCGATCAGATGTGTCCATATAGCGCGGCCCGGCCGTTAGCGGAATAACTATGTGCTGTTGACTTTATTATTATGGCATTGTTAATGTCAATATATGATTGCAAAGTTTTAACGGCATGAGTCGTTCTGTCTACCGGCAACAATAGACAGAGAATATGCCACTATATACAATTGGCCGCAAAATCATTCATGGCATGAATGACCACTTTTGCGCCACGCTCAGGAATCCGTTATATGTCCAAAACCACTGCCCAGAAACCCGCCGATGGCCGCCGCCAGCGGACAGAGCGCAGTCGTGCAGCTATTGTTTCCGCAGCCGTGGACCTGGTTAACGAAGGTGTGCTGATTCCAACTGCGCAGCAAATTGCAGAACGCGCGGGTGTTGGATTACGCACTTTCTTTCGGCACTTCGAAGATATGAGCTCACTCTTCGTCGCCGTCGATGAGAGTATTCGCGACGAATATATTGCGCTTACGCTGGGCGGGGATCGAAAAGGGACGCTGGACGAGCGCATCGAACACGCTGTCGACCGGCACGCGGAAGTGTATGAGCAGAATACCAATATTGCCCTGTGCACTGCAGCCCAGCGCTGGAAATATGAGTTTCTGCGGAAAAACTACGCCAAAATGCAGCGCGGTCTGCGCAAGGATCTTGACGACTGGCTACCAGAGCTCACTCAACTCGATAAAGCCTATCGCGAAGCGGTCGATGCCATCGCTTCCTTCGAAATGTGGTATCGACTGCGCGAGCATCAGGGTCTCAGCAAGGCTGCCAGTCGAGAGCTAATCAGCACGCTAATCAAAGATATCCTGGCCCGGCGCTGAGGCCAGGTATCGGCCCCATATCCCAAGCCCCTTTCTCCACTGGTTAACTATCCAGTAGTCACAAATACGGATAAAAATTCGGCTACGTTATTCTTGACATCTGCTCGTCGTCGATACATATTGGCACTATAACTGCCATTATATTTGCCGCTGATCACTCGCGGCAAAGAACTACGGGAAGCCAATAATGAACAGAACATATCGATCTTCGTTGAAACGCTCACTCTGCATGTTCGCGCCTCTAGCGGCGGTCGGCATTATGCCCGGCGGGGTCAGCGCTGAACGAATGATTGAAGAAGTTATTGTCACCGCACAGAAACGCGAACAAGGCCTTATCGACGTGCCTGCTTCGGTATCGGTTGTTGGCGGCGAAATGGCCAGCGAAGCCGCACTGGTTGATGCGCAGGATATGGTGCAGTACACCCCCAATGTGAAATTCAACTCAAACAACTCGAACCCA
>NZ_JBVBUV010000127.1:0-4674 GCF_057445395.1 Litorivivens sp. | reverse complement strand
GCTCTCTCTAGGGGGCGCAATGATCGATATCGGTCGTCTGGGCGTACAATCGTCGCTCAGAAATAACTAAAATCAGCTATCGGCTTTTCCGGAGCGGTAATACCAATATGAAGCATACCGTCAGCGTTTTTCTGTTGCTCGCCACCTTTTGGCTGATCAACTCAGGCTATTACAAACCGCTGTTGCTGAGCTTTGGCTTGTTTTCCGCGATCTTTGTGGTCTATCTGACGCACCGCATGGATGTTGTTGATCATGAGTCCCACCCCCTCCACCTGTTCAATATCAAGTTGCCGAGTTATTACATTTGGCTGGTGGGACAGTTGATTGTCAGCAATATTGATGTGGTCAAGCGCGTCTGGTCAGGCCGAAACAGTATTTCTCCCTGTGCTGCGTGGCTTCCACTGAGTCAGGTCACAGATATCGGGCGGGTGATCTACGCCAATTCGATTACCCTCACACCGGGCACGGTGGCAATGGATTTGGAAGACGACCGGGTCTATGTGCACGCGTTGAGTCGCGAGGGACTGGAAGATTTACGCGCTGGCGAAATGGATCGCCGTGTAAGTGATTTGGAGCGATAGGACCGATGGTATTGACGGTAGTCGCAATTGCTCTGATTGTCGTGATGGCTATGGCCATCGCCCGCGCTCTGCTTGGCCCGACCATTTACGATCGCATTCTGGCGGTTAACCTCTTTGGCACCAAAACGGTTCTGCTGATCGCCGTTGTCAGCTATATCGTTGGGCGTCCGGACTTTCTCGATGTTGCCCTGATATACGCGCTGATTAACTTTATCAGTGTGATCGCGGTGTTGCGGTTTTTCGAATACGGCTCGGACAACGTAAGCGACAAGGTGGGTGAAGATGGCTGAGTTGGTAACGCTATTGGGCTCGCTGTGTCTGTTGCTCGGTGCCTTTCTGATTTTTTCCGGCGGTTTGGGTGTTTTGCGCTTTCCGGACTTTTTTACCCGCATGCACGCCGCGGGGGTGACCGAAACCATGGCGGCTACCCTGATTGTGTTGGGCTTGATGTTGCACTCCGGTTGGGGCCTGCCACTGTTCAAGCTTTTGCTGATCTTGCTATTTGTGATGATTACCGGCCCTACGGCGAGTCACGCCCTGGCGAAATCGGCGCTCCACGGTGGTCTGCGGCCGCTGGGCGATAATTCGAATAACGAGCGTCATTAGTCGGGAGTTTTTGTCATCGGTACGCTGCTTGATATATCCGTTTTAACCCTGCTTGTAATCGTGGCGTTGGCCATCGTGCGGGCGCGGGATCTGTTTGCCACAGTGATGTTGTCTGGCATTTACGGTTTGCTGTCCGCAAGCTTTTTTATACTGATGGATGCGGCCGATGTCGCCTTCACGGAAGCCGCCGTGGGCGCAGGCATTTTCCCCTTATTGATGCTCACGGTGTTGTCCAGTGTCGGGCGCTACGAAGCCGAAGGGCGGCGTATTCGGTTTTTCCCGCTGTTATTGATGCTCGTACTTGCGGTTGCCCTGTTTGCGGCAATGCTGCAGATGCCACCTTTCGGATATGTCGATGCGCCTTCGCACGGCCATGTTGCGCAGCGCTATATTCACGACTCGCCGGATGAAATCGGTATCCCTAATATGGTGACCAGCGTGCTGGCCAGCTATCGGGGCTTCGATACACTGGGCGAAGTAGTGGTGATCTTTACCGCGGCGGTTGGTGTGGTGGTCATTCTGCTGGGCGGTCGCCCGAAAACGCCGCAACAGTCTACGCAGGCGTTGATGGCAGAGCACAAAGTGCTGCGAATTGTCGGGAAGATGCTGATTCCTTTGATTCTATTGTTTGGTCTGTACGTGCAATTCCACGGTGAGTACGGGCCGGGCGGGGGCTTTCAAGCCGGGGTTATTTTTGCGGTCGGCATCATTCTCTATGCCATGCTCTTTGGGCTCAGTAATGCCCAGCGGGTAGTGCCGCTTGGTGTTCTGCGCTGGCTTGTCGCGCTGGGTGTCTTGATCTACGGCAGCGTCGGTCTGGCCAGTTTTTTAAATGGCGGCGAATACCTGAACTACTCGGTGTTGGCGGACGATTCGGTCACCGGGCAGCACATCGGTATTATTCTGATTGAGTTGGGTGTCGGCATCACTGTGGCCTCGGCCATGGTGCTGATCTTCTTTGCGTTTACCCGCGCCACTCGCAGCCGCGACGAGCTGGAGGAATGATGGCGGATTACTATAACTATCTGGTTGTGGTGCTGTTGATGACACTGGGTCTCTACATCGTCATGACACAGGGTAACCTGGTCAAAAAATTGATTGGCCTAAATGTTTTTCAAACCTCCGTTTTTATTTTTTATATCAGCACGGCCAAGGTTAATGGCGGCACCGCACCGATAGTGATCGACGGGGCTGAGCTGTATTCGAACCCCTTGCCGCAGGTGTTGATTCTCACGGCCATTGTGGTGGGGATTGCTACCATGGCGTTGGCGCTGGCGCTGGTGCTGCGTATCAAACGCGCCTACGGAAGCGTTGAGGAAGATGTGATACTGGAACAGGATAAGCCGTGCTGAACCATCTTGCTGTTCTTCAGGTTGTCGTCCCGCTGCTTGCGGCTCCGGCCTGTCTGATTCTGGAGCGGGCCCGCGCGGCCTGGCTCTTTACCTGTCTGGCCTGCCTGCTGTCGCTCGGTATCAGTATTGCCCTGTTTTTGCAGGTCCAGGCCAGTGGCCCGATCAGTTATGCAATGGGGGGCTGGGAAGCGCCCTGGGGGATCGAGTATCGCATTGATGCCTTGTCGTCCTTTGTGCTGTTGCTGATCAATCTTGTTGCTGTAGCCGTGGTTATCGGTGCCAACAGCAGTCTAGTGGCCGAGCTGCCGGAATCCCGTCATTCTCCGTTCTATGTTCTGTTGTTGCTCTGCCATGCTGGGCTGCTCGGTATTGTTGCCACGGGCGATGCCTTTAATGTCTTTGTGTTTCTGGAAATTTCGTCACTGTCGACTTATGCGCTGGTGGCGCTAGGGCGTGATCGCCGGGCGCTGTTTGCCGCCTATCAATACCTGATTGTCGGCACCATTGGCGCAACCTTTTTCCTGATTGGCCTCGGCTTTCTCTACAGTTTAACGGGCACGCTGAATATGGCCGATTTGGCGCAGCGCTTGCCCGGGCTTGAGGAAAAACGCCTTGTGGCTGCGGCGTTTGCGTTTATTGTGATAGGCATTGCGCTGAAGCTGGCGCTGTTTCCGCTGCACGGCTGGCTCCCTGACGCCTATACTCAAGCGCCGTCGATGGCCACGGCTTTTCTCGCCGCCTCGGCGACCAAAGTCGCGCTCTATCTATTAATTCGCATGTACTTTGACGTGCTTGGTCAGGAGGCGGTTAACGCCCTGTTCCCGATGGGAGCGCTGCTTCTTGTGCTAGGCGCAGCGGCGGTACTACTGGCGTCTCTGGCGGCGATCCGGCAGGACAACGTCAAACGTATTTTTGCGCTTTCCAGTGTCGGCCAGATCGGCTATCTGGTCATTGGTGTGGGCCTTGGCAGTGCGCTGGGTTTGCAGGCAGCATTGCTGCACCTGTTTAACCATGCGCTGATCAAAGCGGCGCTGTTTATCGCGGTGGCGGCGGTGGTGTGTCGTGTTGGCGGTAGTCGATTAGACGATTTTCGTGGCCTCGGACGGGCCATGCCCTGGACGATGGCTGGTCTGTTGATTGGTGCACTGAGTTTGATCGGTGTGCCCCTGACGGCCGGTTTTGTCAGTAAGTGGTTTCTTGTACTGGCGGCGATGGAGGCGGGACTGTGGCCGTTGGTAGCGCTGGTGCTAATTGGTTCGTTTATTGCTCTGTTCTATGTCTGGCGGATTGTGGAAGTTGCCTATTTCCAGCAGCGCGACGGGGTGGCCATCAGTGAGGCGCCCCTGATGCTGCTGATTCCGCTGTGGGGTATGGCGCTGGCCAATCTGTACTTTGGTATTGATACGAGTCTCACCGTGGAGGGTTCCGAGCAGGCGGTGAACTTTCTGATGGGGAGTCGACCATGATGCAATCAGCGACTCATCTTTTATTGATCGCGTTGGTGCTGCCGCTACTGGCGGTTCCCGGTATTTTGCTGGCGCGAAACCATCCGAATCTGCGTGAAGCCATCTCCCTGCTGACCGGGGTTGCGTTGTTTATTGTCAATCTCTGCCTCTATCGCTTGGGTGAAGGCGGTGTGGTGTTGGTGGAGGTTTTGCCGAAGCTTGCCATCAGTCTGCAACTGCAACCGCTCGGGCTGGTGTTTGGTCTGGTTGCCAGCCTGTTGTGGCCGATCACCACCCTCTATGCCATCGGCTATATGCGTGGGCATGAGGAAGACAATCAAACCCGCTTTTATGTTTTCTTCGCGGTGGCGATTGCTGCGGTGATGGGGCTGGCCTACGCGGGCAACCTGTTTACCTTGTTTGTTTTTTACGAAATTGTGACCTTCAGCACCTATCCGCTGGTGACCCATGCCGGCACCGAAAAGGCGCTGAAGGGTGGGCGTACTTATCTGAGTTTGTTGCTGGGTACTTCCATCGTCTTTTTCATTCCGGCGATGATCGGTACCTGGTTCTTTGCCGGAACGCTGGAGTTTCAGCCGGGTGGGGTATTCGGGGACGATGTTTCGCCGTCGGTTCTGTCCGTGTTGCTGGTGCTGTTTGCCTTTGGTATTGGCAAAGCGGCCCTCATGC
>NZ_JBVBUV010000126.1:0-4688 GCF_057445395.1 Litorivivens sp. | reverse complement strand
GGAATCGCCACTGCCCACGGCCGCCTGAAGGGTATTAGCACCATCCACTAGGTTGCTGACCAGCGCCCGCAACTCACCGCTAGCGCTGTCGGTAGTAAACACTGGCGAAATAGCCGTGCCGTTCAAGGTCAGGCGCGGGCTATCACCGGCAGGCACACCGCGCAACGCAATCAAGACGTCGCCACCAGATACCGCATCCGGAAAGGTGGATAGTGTAATAAGCTCTATTTCACCGGCAGGCAGGGCCGGGGTTGCACGAGTGTGCAAATCAACAGCTGAAAATTCCTGCGAAAAAACAGGCGCGTTTTCTCCACCCCCGCCATCACCCCCGATACCGCCACCATTGCCCCGTGAGTCAACACTGCCCGGCAGAATGGGTGGCGGGGCATTATTGGAGCGCCTATCCGCCTCATTGCAGGCGGCGATGGTAAAACCACAGAGCAAAACCACAACCAAGCGACATACCCGTTTCATGACAGCCTCATTATATTTGTTAGCGTCCACCGGCGACCTGGGTACCGCGCCGCTGGAACAGCTGAATGTTTACACCTGACAAATCAATTTGCCACGACGGCGACAAATTTTCTCCTGATTACGTGGCGGCGCGATCTACCGGTGGCAAATCTTTGCGAACCAGCGCCCAAACAACTAATGGCAGCTCCAGCACCACACCGAGAAAAACCAGAAATAACACCACACCGCGGGCCACGTGAGTCGCCAGCTCTCCCTCTGGCAGATAACTGAAGAACAGCCACACAGCAACACCCGTAGGAATAAAGCCCATTATCGACATCAGCAGAAACTGCGGCCGGTTGTTTAGCTTCGAGTCGTACACAAAATTGGAAAAGGACGTCAGGCTAGTGCCGGAACGCATCACACTGCGCCCCAGCCTACCGCCCAGAATATGCCCCCATTCATGAGCCGTGTGGGCACAAAAGCCCAGGCCCGCACCCAGCACCACGCCGGTGAAATCGGCTATTGGTCCGGTGCCCGCCGAGTGGCGTGAAAACAGCCACCAGCCAATAATGGCCAGCGTCACAATGGCGCCATCACGCAGCGCCAACTTGGCAAAACCCACTTCCTGCATTTTTATTCTCCGTTATGAGGGAGCAATCATACGGGCAAGCAGGGCGGTCAGGTCAATGCCAGAATGGGCCGTCACTATCGCGGGGCACGGCGTCGGACCCATGACTTTCCCGGGAAGGTATGCCATAACGACCTTTTCACGCTAGGCAACCGACCGTATGACAGAGCTTCTGATACGCAAAGCCACCGTCACCGATGTGCCCACCATCCGCAGCCTGATTCAGGAGCTGGCCATTTACGAAAAGCTGGAACCGGAAATGCGGGCGACAGAGGCACAGCTGGCAACCGCACTGTTTTCCGACACGCCGGATGCCGAAGTGGTGATGGCCGAGTACAAGGGAGAAGCGGCGGGCTTCGCCTTGTTTTTTCACAACTTTTCCACCTTTGTCGGCAAGCGGGGGCTCTATCTGGAAGACCTGTTTGTACGGGAACATTTGCGCGGCAAGGGCATTGGGTTTGCCCTGATCAGCCACCTCGCCAAACTGGCACTGGAACGCGACTGCGGCCGACTCGAATGGAGTGTGCTGGACTGGAATACACCCGCCATCGATTTCTACCGGGCAATAGGCGCCCAGGGGATGAACGGATGGACCACGCAGCGGTTGAGCGACGATGCGCTGCACGCACTGGCCAGCTCAGCGTTACCGGAGACAAGCTCACCATGACAACACTACTTGTTGACTATGCACCTGCCATTTCCGCACTCGGTGTACTTGCGCTGCTGATGGTGATTCAGACGTTGGTACTCGATGTTACCGGCATTCGGCGCAAGCATCCGCCGGGAACGCCAGTGCTCAGCGGGCCCGACGATTTTCTGTTTCGCGCCACGCGCGCCCATGGCAACAGCAATGAGAACCTACCCACCGCGCTGGCAATCCTGAGCTTCTGTTTTATCGTGGGCGCCAGCCCTGCATGGATCAATAATCTGATGTTACTTTTCGTGGCAGCCAGAGCGGGGCATATGCTGTGCTATTACCTTGATCTGCGCATGGCACGCAGCATCAGTTTCGGCGTAGGCCTGCTCGCAATGATTGGCATGCTGATCAGTGGTTTTGCCGCGCTATAACCCTACAAGTGATCATGTGCCCCCCCTTGGAGCTCAGTGATCACGGCGAGAGCGCCCATCTTTGGGGTCGAGCAGATTGACCACCTGCACCTCGTCCTCATGGGCCAGAGGTTTTTCACCAATACGGGGCTGATTGACCCGGGTCTGCACTTCCTCAGGTGCCCCGTCGTCGCGAATGGTTTCCTTAAAGCCGCAGCGCACGCATTCACGCACCTGCTCGGTGTCGCTAACGCGATACATCACCGTCTTGTCCATCTCCGCGCATTTGGGGCAAACCGCGCCGGCAATAAAGCGGCGCGGGCGGTATTCAGTGCTCATGCGGCATCCTCCAGTATCCCGGCGTCGCGCAGCAGCGGCTCGAGCTGCGGATCGCGACCACGAAAATCCCTGAACAACTGCATAGGGTCTGCGGAGCCACCTCTGGACAGCAGCTTGTCCAGAAATTCCTGGCCCAGTTCGCGGCTCATTACGCCCTCTTCGGCAAAGCGGGAAAATACGTCGGCCGACAGCAATTCCGCCCATTTGTAGCTGTAGTAACCGGCCGCGTAGCCACCGGCAAATATATGGGAAAAACCGTGTTGGAAACGATTGAATGCGGGCACCGGGTACACCGCCACCTCGCTGCGCACGCTGTCCAGCAAAGTCTGAATTTCATCCGCCGTCTGGGGTGCGGGGCGCGCATGCAACTGCATATCAAATAAAGCAAATTCCAGCTGCCGTACCATCTGCAGCCCGGACTGAAAGTTTTTCGCCGCCAGCAGCTTCTGCAGCATATCTTCCGGCAACGGCTCGCCAGTTTCATAGTGGGCGGAGATCATCGGGATCACCTCGGGCTGCCAGCACCAGTTTTCCAACAACTGACTGGGCAGCTCTACCGCATCCCAGGCCACACCATTGATGCCCGACACCGCCAGCACGTTTACCTGTGTCAGCATATGGTGCAGGGCGTGGCCAAATTCGTGGAAGAGGGTCGTCACATCGCTGTGCGTGAGCAGGGAAGGGCGCTTGCTGGTGGGCGGTGTAAAGTTGCAAGTGACAAAAGCCACCGGCAATTGATTCTCGCCGTTTACCTCGCGGCGGCCACAGAAATTGGCCATCCACGCACCGCCGCGTTTGTTGGCACGGGCAAACAGGTCGGTATAGACCGTGGCTACCGGTTCGCCATCGCGCAGCAGGTGATAGCAGCGGGCGTCCTCGTGCCACAGGTCAGCCGATTCATCGCGCTCATAGGTAATGCCAAATAGCTGGCCAGTGACCTTGAACAGGCCCTCCTGCACCGTTTCCGCAGGGAAATAGGGCTTCAGCTCTTCTTGGGAAATGGCATAGCGCTCGGTGCGCAACTGCTCGCTGTAGAACGGCACATCCCAGGCCTGCAGGTCGCTACAGCCCTTCTTGGTGGCAAAGGCCTTCAGCTCATCAAACTCCGCACGGGCGCGCGGTAGGCTTTTCTCCGCCAGCTCGCGCAGAAAATCCATTACCCGCTGGGGGCTTTCCGCCATTTTCGGTGCCAGCGATACTTCTGCGTAATTGGCATACCCAAGTATCTGGGCAAGCTCCGCACGCAGCTGCAGAATCTCGACCATTACCGCGCTGTTGTCCCATTCACCGGCCTTGGGGCCTTGGTCTGAAGCACGGGTGCCGTAGGCCTCGTAAAGCTCTCGGCGCAGTTCCCGGTTTTCGGCGTATTGCATGACCGGCAGATAGGCCGGTACATCCAGCGAAATCACGTAGCCGTCCAGCTCCTTGGCCTTGGCAGCATCGGCGTAGCCTTCCAGCGCCGACTCGGGCACACCCGCCAGCTCCGCAGCATCTGTAACATGTTTGAACCAGCCCTGGGTGGCATCGAGCACCTGATTCTGGAACGTGGTCGACAGCTCACTGAGGCGCAAGCGAATTGCCTTGAAGCGCTCCTTGGCCTCGCCTTCCAGCGCCACACCGGCAAGGCGAAAATCCCGCAGCAGATGCTCTAGCCCCGTGCGTTGCTCTGGTGACAACTTAATATCACTGCTAGCCAAAGCCTCAGCCTGATCATAGAGCGCCCGGTTCTGACCCACCTCGTTGCCGTAGGCAGTCAGTTTCGGCTGGCACTCGGCATACACCTCGCGCAATTCCGGGCTGTTCATCACGCCGTTTAGGTGGCTGATAACCGACCAGAATTTGTCAATCCGGTCATCCAGCGCCTCCAATCGGCCCAGCAATTGCTCCAGATCAGCCGTTTCCAGCTTGGCAATCTCGGCCCGGGCCTCATCCAGCAGGGAATCCAGCTGGGCAGGTACCTTGTCCAGTTCCACGCCGGCAAAATCCGGTAGTACACATAGCGACATAGTGTTCTCAGGTATTGGTTTAAAGGGGGTATTGTAACGCGGGGAGTGGGGGTGTTGTATTAGCTAATGAACTGGACAAATTATTATGTTTTCCGGATCAGGCTGAAATTCACTTTCTACAAAATTAAGAGTTCTGGCCCTACTGACTAATTGCCGAATTAGTGAGTATCATTTCAATAACTAGGCATCAGTGTCTCTCAAATTGCACAAGT
>NZ_JBVBUV010000125.1:0-4933 GCF_057445395.1 Litorivivens sp. | reverse complement strand
GAGCCTTTTGAATTCCTAGGCTTGGGGCTCTGCCGTTTTTTGATTTGCCGTTTTAATTCAGTTTCCGCCTCTCTCGCTATCGGGAGTCATTATCAGAAGTTTGCCAATAGCGACCGATGTTGGCAGTCCTAATATTCCTTTAACCTTTTCAATCTCACAGTAAGCCTGATATTTCTTGCCTGCGCTAACAGTAGCTGTGAATGATGGAAAGGCCTGAAGTGGGCCATGAACACACCCTATTTTGAATTTATACTCGCCCGGATCAATTATAAAGTCGTCGGGGTTTGGGCCCCAGAAACTAGTCTCGTAAATAACTGTTCCATCGGACTTGTAGATGCCCCGTATATGCGAACTGAATTCGGAGCTAAAGAAGATATTAGAATTTGAAAACGTTGTGATCTTAACTTGGTCGTTCAGTGCAGTGCTAGGTGAGCTATAATTCCCCGGGGCATTGGCGCAGCCGCTGATTGCCAGTACTAAAAGCAAAATGGAGCTAATGTTTTTCATCGCGATTATTCCTAAGTTGATGAATTCATAATTCGACAAAACTGTTATTTGTGGCCGGGGGCTGATCAACTGCCCCTAAGTTATTCTCTATGACTTTGATGGCTAGAGAAAGCTGGCGTTTCGCGTTGTGATAGGTTAACCAATTCTTTTCCACCGGTCCTTGATCAGTCAAATAAAACAGATGCGTCGCCGGCAAACACAGACCAGGTGGCATCGCGCCGCACAATGCGCCAGCCTTCCGGTCGGCGCTGCCATTGGTCGACATATTCGCCGTGTGTGTCGAAAATGGCGTCGGCCTTGTCACCAATACCCTGATGTCGTGCTTGTACATACGCGCGGGTAAGGGCGTTATCGCCATCGATCTCTACTTGAATGCTGCCTAGCAGGTGCTGCATAGCGCTACAGCGGTTGTGAAATTTTTTAAACTGCGTCAGCAGCGCCTCGATTCCCTGTTTTTCGCCGCCGTCGCCGTAATCAAAGTGAATGTCGGTGGCAAAAACTTCGCCGACTCTGTCCCAGTGTTTACCATCTACCACTCGGGGAAAGGCGGCGAGGGTGTTCATGATGGCGCGATAATCCTCAGAATCGTTGTGCACAGGCTAGTCTCGCTAAAATAAGTCGGGCCGGTTCGATAGGGCCACAGATTGATGGGTCCACAGTCATTGTTCTACTGGAACTCATACCATACTGCTAAGCGGTATTATGAAAGATCCTCCTATTGGGTGAGTATCAATCACTCAGAAACATTGAGCCAGATCCGTAGGGTGGTCTGGAAGCCCGGTTGTAATGATTAGCGAGCCAGGGTGGATATTTGCATCGACCACGAGTAGTTTACGTAGTCTTCCCTGGGGATAAATATGAAGAAACTGGAAAACGAAAAAGAGCTTGTACGTAAAGCGATAGACATTGGCACCAGTTACGCCGAAAAACGCGGAGCGGCGTTATTCGAGCCTACCGACTCAACCAATGAAAAGCTGGAATACATCTACCGGTTGCTGGTTCGAGACAAGCTTATCCAGCCGATGCCTGAGCTCCAGGTTTCTCAGAAGACTATAAGACATCGGTTGGCCTTGTGGGCTGCATCGCTTGAAAAGAAAAAGAGTTGATCTACGAATTCGGAGCCTCGTCGACCTTGAGGCTCCCACCCTGTGGCCGTTCTACTTATAACCTGGGTCAATCGCTGGAGTGCCCAGGCCATTGCGGAGCGCTTATATTAACCGGTGGATGATCTCTTCAGCTCCTTGTTCCCTGTAACAAGCAGAGCGGGCAGGTCCTTGCCATATTGAGAGAAACCTATGGAAACCGGAAAAATACTGCACGGCAGCGCGCGCCTCATTTTTGACAGTGTCGATGGCGTTACCAATATTGTCGAAGGTATGTACCGCAATATTGCCGCTACGCCGCTACCTTTTGGTCGCGCACCTGAGGGATCGGCGTCGGGTATAGCGGGGTTGGTTCACGCGGTCGTGCGAGGTGTCAATGGCGGGGTTCGCGGCGCCAGTGAGCTGGCGCTGGCGCCGCTGACACAGTACCTCGACCGCTACTATCCGCCGGGCCCACACCGTGCGGCGGTGGTGGCCGCACTCAACGGTGTCTGTGGCGATCATCTGGTCCGCACCAAGAATCCACTTGCCATTCCCATGAGCTTGCGCCTGTTGTTGGATCCGATCGGTGATAGTGAGGCCAGTGAGCCTGAACCTTCGATGATCAATAACCTGTTCGACAGTCGGCGCCAATCGGTTGAAATCTACCCTCACAACACGGTCCAAGGCGACCCGCGCTTTAAGGCATCCACTCGTCTGCTGATCCTAGCCCACGGCCTGTGCATGAATGATCTGGAGTGGACGGCCCATCAACGCAATCACGGTCTGGACATTGCAGATAGCGGTGGCTACACCCCGGTCTTCCTGCGCTACAACAGCGGGCGTCATATATCGGACAACGGCAAAGCGTTTGCCCGCCAGATCAGTGGTCTTGTTACCTCTTGGCCGGTGCCGGTCGAGTCTATTACGGTCATCGGTTTCAGTATGGGCGGGCTGATCACTCGCAGTGCTTTGCACGTGGCCAGCGACGAAAAGCTCCCCTGGCTGAAAAAGGTCGACAAGGTGGTCTATGCCGGCACCCCTCACCACGGCTCTTCACTGGAGCGCGGTGGCTATTGGCTGCAACGCTCCGCCACCTTCAGCCCCTACACCGAGCCGCTTTCGGCTTTGGGCAGAATTCGCAGTGATGGCATCACCGATTTGCGCCACGGTAATATTCTCGATGCCGACTGGCAAAACCACGACGAGCACGAAGACAATGTAGATTACCGGCAGTTGGCACCGTTGCCCGACGCCATCGAGCATTACGCCATCGCCGCTACCTTGTCGAAACAGCCAGTCGCCAGCATGGAAAAATTGCGCAGCGACGGTCTCGTCCATCCCTGTAGTGGTCTGGGAAAACATAGTCAGGCAGAAAAACAGCTGAACTTTGCCCAAGCCAATACGTATATTCTTTACGATGTGGGACACTTGGCGATGCTAGGGGATCCACGAGTTACCTTACAGTTGCAGCGCTGGCTTGTCGACTAACGGCAAGCAAAAGCGGCGCTGCCAGCGATGCCCGAACTGCGTTCAGGATGCGCAATGCTGGAATCAGTAGTCCAACGGACAGCCTTTGTGCAATACCGAATGGAAAATTCAGAGCGGCGGCAATAACCGGGCAGACAATAGTTTGCCAAGCACGGTTAAGATGGATAAAGCAGCAAGGTATTTTGAAGTTAAAAGCGGCGGGTCTCGTTGTTTCTGCTCATGGAGGCCTGCGTAAGTCCGACTTGATGTCGGCTGCGGCCTAAGAAGTGGGAAGCCTCACCCTAGCGAAGCGTAGGGTGAGGAGCAGTCACGGTGCGTTAACCTCATTTCCCGCTACCTGGCAACCGGAGACCACCTGTGGGGCCGTAGCGGAGCCACTTACAACGTCGCATTCGTCGCCCCCAACCAATGTGCCGTTGTTATTGGTGCCGCTGCTGTTGGAGCTGCCACCGCCACCGCCACCACCAGCGGTAGCGGCAACCCCAATAGCTACCGCTCCTATCCATACCCAAGGATTCGAGGCGAGAGTGGCGCTTGACCCAGTGCTGGTTTCAGAAGCATTGAAAACCGGTGAAATCTTGGACACGACTGAAACACCGTAAAGTCTGCCAAGCGAATTCCCCAATGAATCAGTCGACCACTGCAAAGGTCGTAGTGAATGCTCTTGATAGTAGCCGGCAACGTACTCAAATTCGAACGGATCATATTTGCTAGCGGTTAAGGAAGCTGTCTCATGCACAGAGCGTACGATGTTGCCGGTTGGCCCCAGTGCAAAGTTTGCCTGCCATCGGCTCTGGTCAGGACGAATATCCCCAAGCTGCCAATTCAATTCCACAAGCACACCAACCCGGTCCTGAGGTGAGGCGGCATAGCTTAGGCAAGGCAGTAGTGCGAGTACTAAGGTTACTACACGGGCAATGATACGAGGATGAAACAAACTCAACATATTCGACGTCCTTTTCTAGTTCTGTTGTGACGCATGCGTGTCACGTTCTACACAAGCGCTCGGTTAGATACTGTCCTGATCATGACCGGCACTCAAGATCTAAGCCTATTGCTGCTTAGTAAAGCCCAATAATGATATCGTTTCTGAGCGATCATGCGACCCTTTATTTCGTTCGATGCGCCGCCGGAAATTTAGAAAGCGTGCCATATTCGCGCTGGGAGGTTGCCGTCAGTACTCTGGTCGGCGTAGACCTTGGTGGATTTGCGGTCGCGCCAGCTTTGAATGGATCGATCGCGCCAGTCGGTATCGATCCTCCGGAAAGGTACACTTTGAATGTCACGGAACTGTTGTAGCCTCAATTTTTTTGAAGGGATGAATTGGGTGGGGTTTTTCCTTCATTGAACAAATTATTTAGCTGAAGGTTCTGACATCGGCCTGAATAGATTGGGTTTGCGCGCTTCGCATCTAGGGTGCAAGACGCATATACTCATTTTTTCGCGCAGATAATGATAAAGCCCGCTATGACAGACAGTTCCCCCGATATTCAATGGTATTCAGACGCAGGCCGACGTGTGGCCTATCGGCAATGGCTGGTGCCGTCGCCCAAGTTGCTTGTTCATATCGTGCATGGGATGTCGGAGCACTCCGGCTGCTACGACGATGTTGCGCGGCTTCTTAATGCGGCGGGTTTCAGTGTCTACGCCCATGACCACTGTTGTCATGGACAAAATGTGCCGATTGACGAGCTCGGCGTAGTAAGTGACTCCCAGAACTGGGACTATATCCTCAAGGACATGCTCTCCCTTAATACGCTGATGAGGGAAGCCAGTCCCGAAACGCCCTTAGCCATTCTCGGGCATAGCATGGGCTCGTTTATTACACAGCGTTTTGCTCAGGAGTACCCTGA
>NZ_JBVBUV010000124.1:0-5656 GCF_057445395.1 Litorivivens sp. | reverse complement strand
GCTGTGTATACAGTGTTTCCCACACCTGCAAGGCGAAGATTCCGTTGGTAGGGGGCAAAGTGGAGAAGTTTGTGCTGGGTCAGACGGGTGACGGTGCTGTAGCGGAGTTGGAATTTGCGGAGCGCAGCCTCTAAAGTAAGGCTGCACTCTGCGGGCGTATCAGTGATTTAAGGTGTTTGATCTACCGTCGCGCGCCCAGTAGAAATCGTGCCTGATGGTGTCTCAGCCGTTACGGTTAGAACACCATCTTTACCTGCCGTACCTGGCTCAACAAAAATACTGTAGCTTAGCGCGCCGTTGAAATTTGTGTTGGGTACGGTGAATGACGATGGGCCAGAAATTTTCCCTTGCGATGTTTCTGCTTTTATCGTCGTACCTTTTGGCGGTACTTGGCCGTTTATATCCGACACAGTGACGGTGACGCTTTTGCCGCCAGTGTTTAGGTCTATCACCGCTGGTGTCACCTGAACATTGAGATTGGAGCCTGACAATACGATTACGATATTTTCCCACACGTTGAGCGTGCGGTTTTCGGGAGCGGCGCAAGTGGGCCCGTTACACAATAGCCCGTTGAACAGCGAGTCGGGGTTGTCGAAGGTTTTGTCTGAATCAAAGTCTACGAAAACTTCGTTAGTGTCACGGGAATTGCTTTCATTGTCATCGCGATAGGCTTCGGAAATATCGGTGAAGCTTTCGCCATCGTCAAATTGGCCATTTGAAGGGTTGGCGTCAACAAAAGTTTCTTCGCCAACAGCATAAGCCAGAACAGTTGCGCGCCCGTTGCTGGGCCGAGGATCCTGTGACGTGAATGTTACAGAGCAAACACCAGCGACGGTGCTGCAGGTGCCCTCGATTGATCCGCCCTCAGTAGTGAAAGCTATTGCGGTGCCGTCGGCAACAGGGTTGTTATAGCGGTCTGCCGCGCGGATGTTAACCTTGGTTGTCACGCCGTCGAGGTTGAGGCCTTCAATGTTGAGGGTTTCAGCACTTATAGAAAAACTGTCCTGATCGGGAATGCCGGTAGTCACTGCCAGGCCGTTGGACTGTGCAGTTGTGGTTTTACCGTCACGAGTCGTCGTAGCTGTGACTCGCACGGTCGTCTGCACATCGCCAGATATGACCGTTGTGCTTACCAGACCTTCAGCGTCGGTTGTTCCCTGCGCATTACTGAGTGAGACGCCACCTACCGAGGAGTTCAACTTGAAGTCGACCGGTTGATTCTGGACGGGGCCGCCTGCGGTATTTGTTACCTTGAACGTGACGATCGATTGTTCCGGAATTGCTCCTGTGCCGCGAATGCCGACAATATTAGGTGCAGATGATAAAAACGTTATTGCACCGAGTGGCGCTGGCGTTGCAGTTATTGAGACCGTAGAGCTGAGCGTGCTGGCATTTAAAGATGATTGTGCCCTTATGGTGTCAGAGCCATCACAGCCAATCGCCTTATAGGTCACCTGTACGGTGCCATTGTTGGTGGTGGCGACAGCCGGAGTAATTTCCGAAAGGCCTGAAGATACACAGCCGGAAGTAAAAAAGATTTCGGCGCTTTCGGTAACCGGCGCTCCATTCTGGTCAACAATTTCTACGCTGAGTGACGTACTTTCACCTGCAGAGAGAGTTGTGCTGTTGGCCTTGATCGTTCCTTCCGTAAAGGTTCCTCCGCTGGTTGAACCCATTCGGGCAACCGTGGGGCCGGTACTGGAACTACTGCTACTATCGCCGCTGCTCGATGAACCAGATGAACCACTCGAGTCCTTGAGGCCGCTTATGGAAGGCGTGCCATCGTCACTATCACTGTCCCCTGGGCAACCGCTCAGGGTGACAACCAACATTCCAAGAAGAAGCGCCTGAGCTAGCTGTCTCATTACTATTAACCTTTGTTATCGCCAGTGTGTGCCGGTGCTGATCAATTTGTTGGCAGCGGCCCTGCAGTTATTCTAGAAAAAAATGCAGTCTTCTGCTCCAAGTTACTGAAAGTAAATCGAAATAACAACAAAAAACAGTTCGTTTGGGCGTCGCTGACGGGATTCTGTTAAGTAGGGCTTTGATTTAGTGAGGTATTTTTTAATATTGGTTATACAGAACGAATTCCCGGGCCGCCTAACGTCTGAGCGCCCGGGAAGTTAATGCCGTTACTTTAAAAATTGCATTAACGCCGCCCAACTTTGCTTGTCCGCAGCTTCGTCGTAGGCAACCGGCAGTCCGGTTTCCTTACCCTTGGCTGTGGCATCGGGGTTGGTGAAACTATGCAGTACGCCCGGGAAGCTAAGTAACTGCAGGCTGACACCGGCTTCACCCATTTCTGTGACAAAGTCACCTACCTGTTTGGCTGGCACCATGGGGTCAGCGCCGCCGGTGGCGACCAGGACTTTGGCTTTTACCTTGCCTTCCTGGGCTGGGGTCTGGGTGCCGAGGGAGCCGTGAAAACTGGCCACGCCGGCAAGGTCATTGCCCATGCGCGCCTGATTTAGCACCACAGCGCCGCCAAAGCAGTAGCCGATGGCGAAAATGCGATCGACTTTCTTGAGTTTTTCCAGCTCCGCCTTTGCAGCGTTGAAGCGGGCGTTCATTTTTTCGGGTTCGGCCAGTGCGGCATTCATAAAGGCCGTGGCGTCTTTGGGGTGGGTGGCGACCTTACCGTGGCCATACATGTCCACCGCGATAGCGGCGTAGCCTTCGTTCGCCAACTGTCGGGCGCGGTTGCGGGCGTAATCATTCAGCCCCCACCACTCGTGAACCACAATCACACCGGTATCAGCTTTTTTGCCGCGCGGGGTATAAAGCACGGCAGATCCCAATGCGTCGGAAAATTCAATGACCTTTTCTTCGGGGACGGCCTCAATCTGGCCGGCGCCAAGCGTGATGAAGGGTACGATGAATGCGAAAAACAGGGTGCGAAGGCGTTTCATTATAGGCTCCTGCTGGAATAGAAGCCTTATTCTAACCAGTCTTGGCTGCGCGGCGCCAAGTCAAATCAGCTGCCGGCCTGTTCCAGTGCTTCCTGCGCGCTGAGCCATTCTTCTTCTGCCGCTTCCAAAGCCTGCCGGGTGTCGCCCTGTTCGCGAAGCAGGGTCTGCAACTGCGCTTTGTTTGCGGGCTCGTAGAGCGCAGTGTCGGCGAGCACTTCTTCGAGTTCTGAAAGACGCTGATTGGCCTTGTCCATCGTGGCCTCGAGGGCTTTCACCTGTTTGCGCAGCGGCGCCAGGCGCGCACGTTCGGCAGCGGCATCCTGACGGGCACGTTTCTTGTCCTGGGGTTTTTCCTGTTGTGCGGCGGTGTTGCTACTCTGTTCGCTGGCGCGACTCAGAATCCAGCGCCGGTAGTCATCGAGATCGCCGTCGTAGGCTTCGGCCTTGCCGTCGTTGACCAGCAACAGGTCATCGACGGTGTTTCGCAGCAGGTGACGATCGTGGGATACAACAATCAAAGCGCCGTCGAATCCCTGCAAAGCAACGGTAAGGGCCTGACACATTTCCAGATCGAGATGGTTGGTGGGTTCGTCCAGCAGCAAAAGGTTGGGCTTCTGCCAGACGATGATGGCCAGCGCCAATCGGGCTTTTTCGCCGCCAGAAAAAAAGCGGCAGGAACCGGAAGCCATATCACCGCGAATATTGAAGCTGCCGAGGAAATTGAGGATTTCCTGTTCGCGGGCTTTTGGAGCTAGCCGCTGCAATTGGGTGGCAGGGCTGGCGTCCAGATCGAGGGTTTCCAGTTGGTGCTGGCTGAAATAGCCCAGCGCCAGATGCTCGCCCTGCGTGCGTTTGCCGCTGAGTAGGGGCAGCACGCCGCCGAGGGTTTTCAGCAGAGTGGACTTGCCGGCACCATTGGCACCCAGCAGGCCAATGCGGCTGCCCGGGTGTACGCTGAGCTTGATGTTCCGCAAAATCGTTTTGCCGTCATAGCCCAGCTCTGCCTGCGACAACGTCAGCAGCGGGTCTGACATTTTCTCAGGTACCGGAAAGCGGAAACTGAACGGCGAATCCACGTGTGCCGGTGCAATTTCGGTCATCCGCTCCAGCGCTTTGATGCGGCTTTGGGCCTGGCGAGCCTTGGTCGCCTTGGCCTTAAAGCGTCGGATGAAGTTTTCCATATGGGCAATTTCAGCTTGCTGCTTTTCAAAGGCAGATTGCTGCTGGGCGAGCTTTTCCGCACGCTGGCGCTCGAACGCTGAATAGTTGCCGCGATAGTGGGTTAGTGTGTGGTTGCTAAGGTGCGCTACCTGATTACACGTGGCGTCGATAAAGTCGCGATCGTGGGAGATCAGCATCAGAGTGCCGCTGTAGGCCTGCAGCCATTGCTCGAGCCACAAGGTCGCATCCATATCCAAGTGGTTGGTGGGCTCATCGAGCAGCAGCAGGTCGGAGGGGCGCATTAGCGCCTGGGCCAGATTGAGCCGGATGCGCCAGCCGCCTGAGAAATCCCGTACCGGCGTGCTCAGCTGGCTCTGCTTAAAGCCCAGGCCCAACAGCAGCTGCTCGGCTTGGCTGGGAATGGCGTAAGCGTTCAGGGCGTCGAGCTGACCATGTAATTCGGCCAATCTCATATCATTTCTGCAGGTTGCCAGTTCGGTCTCAACCTGTCTGAATTCCGTGTGGCCGTCGATCACGTAGTCGACGGCGGGCCGATCGCTGGCCGAGACCTCCTGAGCCATATGGGCGATGCGCCACTGTTTGGGAATCCGTACACTGCCGCGATCAGGTTCGAGCTTGCCGCGCAACAGGGCAAATAGGCTGGATTTTCCGCTGCCATTGGCGCCGATCAAGGCAACGTGATCGCCGTCGTGCAGGCGCAAGTCGGCACTTTCTAGTAAAGTTTTGCCGCCGCGTAGTAAGCTTAACTGTTCGAATTCAATCATGGGCGGCGATTATAACGGAGGCACTGTGGCCGACAATGCCCTTTGGCAATATACCTTGCTGGTTTATTCCCAGCCTCGGGTACAGAAACTCTGTCTGAGACTGCAGGAAGACTATGGTGCGGACGTAAATCTGTTGCTGTCAGCCTGTTGGCTGGCCAAGCGCGGTATCGTCTGGGCGCCTGATCAGATCGCCGACATGGTGGCGCACAGCCAGTCTTTTCGCGAAAACTTCCTGCTGGAAGCACGCGCCCTGCGCCGCCGTATCAAGCAGGCGGCGCCGCCCAATGTCTATCAGGAGGCGCAGCGTTTCGAGATGTCGCTGGAGCGTTGGCAGCAGGATGAAATCTACAGTTACTGGCAGAAGGCCGCGATTTCGCCGAAAAAGCAATCTTTTCCTCTCTGTGCGCAGACCAATTTACACCGTTACTTTGACCAGCTGGAGCTGGCTTGGAACGGATTGCTGGGTGAGTTGATTGAGGCGGTGGCAGCGACACCACCCGCTGAGGGTGATGCCTAGCCTAGCGTGATCTTTGCCGGGTTATTCCACGTCAAAAATTGATGCAACCGTATCGGCTTTGGATTTCGGCCGACTGATGGTGTCCGGCAGAAACGTGGCCTTGCGCCTCGGGGGCGGTGGTGGTTCCGGCGGTTCTGGGCGAGGTGCAACCGGCGCGGGTTTTGCTGGCTTTGCCGCTTTAGCTGCGGCCTTTGCCTTCGCTGGGGCCTTTTTCGCTGGTGCAGTCTTAGCGCTCTCGGCTTTGCTGGCGGGCTCGCTCTTTGCTGCCTTGGCTTTCGCGGGGG
>NZ_JBVBUV010000123.1:0-5739 GCF_057445395.1 Litorivivens sp. | reverse complement strand
CGTTGGCGTGCTTGATCACATCCATGCTGCGATCGACGCCTGGCCCCTTGCCATACCACATACCGAACACACCATCGTAACGGGCACCGGGAAACAGGCCGGTCTGCTGACTACCCCACACGGCCGTAGCCGCAAGGTCTTCATTTACCCCCGGTTGAAATTTGATGTTGTGTTTGTCGAGATACTTACCCGCTTTCCATAGCGCCTGATCCACACCGCCCAGAGGAGAACCTCGGTACCCGGAGATGAAACCGGCGGTGTTCAAACCCGCCTCAAGATCGCGTTGGTGTTGCAGAATGGGTAAACGCACCAGCGCCTCAATGCCAGTGAGGTAGGCGCGGGTGGTGTCGAGAGCGTATTTATCGTCGAGAGAAATTTTCCGCAATGTCATGGTGGTCTGCGTTCCGGTTAAACGATACCTGAATAATAGGTCGCTTTTGCGGAATTTATTATGTTATGCAGACACGAAATACTACCAAGCTGGGAGAAGATATACCCAAAATTAAAAAATTAAGGCTAAGCTATTCCCTTCACCCCAAAATACCGTCTACCGATCCAGCTTTCTGCCCAATAACTCATCGGCAAAAAATTGCCCTCGCAGAGCGGCTATCAGCGCATACACTCCCATGAGCTTGCGCATCACGTATAGAAACTCCTTGGGCGGCAGCGCAAAGTATTTGCTAATAGATGCGGCCAGTGCACGCTTGGCAATCCGCTTGGGCAGCTGACTTTTGTACCAATCGTACTCGCCGTCAGTAATCGCCGCCTCGGGTACCGACGCGCTGCGCGGCTTCATGGGTTCCAGAATATCCATCCCAATCTCCGCAAAGTTATCGAGCACATCGGCGGGATAGTGGGATTTCATAAAACCCAGCTTTATTGATGCATCGAGAAATTCGTCTTTGCTGTGGTCATAGGCCGAGATGATCATGCGCTGGAAATCAGCAACAAAGTCATCCGGTAGCGGCCTTATGGCGCCAAAATCCAATAGCACCAGTTTTGCCGCATCGCCTTCTATGCGCACCCGGTAATTACCGAAGTTGGGGTCGGTCTGCATCCTCTGCCAGTCATACAGTTCTTTCAGAAACAGATCGAGAATAGACTCCCCCAACGCATTGCGGGTGTGCTGGGGCAGTACCGCCACGGAAGGATCCTTTATCGACACGCCCTCCTCCCACGACATACAGAGCACTCGTTGACTGCAGAAATCGCCATATACTTGCGGCACAACAAAACGGGCATCTCCCGTCAGTTGTTCGCGTGCAAAATCGAGTTCAGCGCGTTCGTTGGTGTAGTCGACCTCGCGGTGCAGCAAATTGCGGATATCGCTGAACCAGTCATCAACGCTGCGGGTGGATTCCAGAACTCGCGATACTTTAAACAGACGGATAAGATCATTGAAATCCGCATCAATGGTTTTATCCACACCCGGATATTGAATCTTCAGGCACACCTGCTCACCACTAGCCCGAATGCGCGCACGGTGCACCTGCCCCAGTGAAGCGGCCGCAAATGCACTCTCCTCCACTTCCAGTAACGCCAGCCTTTCTTCACCCAGCTCTTTAAGCAGTTGTTTGTGAATCGCCGGCCAGTGCATAGGCGGGGTATTGTCTTCGAGACGGTGCAGCGCGGTAACCACCTCAGGAGGCATAAGGTAATCACCGTAGGTTGCCATAATTTGGCCAATTTTAACGATACTGCCTTTGAGCTTACCCAGCTCAGCAACAAAGGCGTCGATATTGGCCTGACGATCAACCTGCTGTTGCTCTTCACTGGCTCCAAATCGCGAACGAATGGCGGTACCCATGGCACGGCGGCCGTATTGCATGCTGGCGCGTGATAATTGCCAGCGCCGTGACAGCGCGCCAGTTCTCAGTCGTTTAAAGGTTTCGGGCGGTGTTTTTGTGTCTTCAGTCATGGGGACAGCTTACGGGGATAAAAGCGTGATTGTAAGCATGCGGGGTTCAGGCGTCAGCCTATGTTGTTAGCAGGGACAGCTGGGAAAGGCCCCCGCCCGTAGGCGGGGAGAGGTAAAAAATTACTCTTCAGCTTCTTCGGTATCGGCACCACCCTGACCGGAGAAACCATTCGAGTCTGCGGAAAAGCTACCGCCGCCTTCCATACGGCGCTCGCGGTCGGTTGCCGCCTGATCGGAATCTTCAATCGAGCGTTCCGCATTGTTTTTACGCTGCTGCAGCTCATCCTGCTCTTCCATGATCGGGTCGCTGCCGTTCTGGTTTTTCGCGCCTTCGATCGAGTCGCTGTTTACACCACCTTGGGCATTACCGGAACCGCCCAGGCCGCCAACAGCCAGTGCAGGCGCAGTAAGCGTTGCAACAATCAGTGCCAATGCTGCTGAGTTAAGCGTTTTCATAGCAATCTCCTTTCGTTCTCGCCGTGAGTTCAGGTACAGGTGTATCAACTGCACCGCCCCCATAGCTGCGAAATACTACCGCGAGCGTGCCACAGCGTTATTTTTAACGGTTTCACCCAAACAGCAAGACCGAAAGTGTTGGGTGTGCCCAACAGAAAACGGCTAGTTTGCCGACCCGGCAAAATGTTATAATATTGCATTAATGCGCTGACCAGCTTCTGGCCGGTGATACGAACAACCCAGAGACCTCCAAAAATCGTGCGGTACTACAACCTTCCTAAGCAGTCTGTTTTAAGCCTGGCGCTCTGCCTGCTGCTGCTTATTGGCAGCCTGGCAAGCACCCACCTGCACAAGGACGGTCTGGCACACTACAGCGAATGCGACAGCTGTCTGCAATTGCAGCTGCAATCCAGCGCCGTTTCCACGCACAGTTCCGCTCCGCCAAGGCCAAGACACCACCTTTTTTTCCCCGCCAAACCTCATACGCTGCACTCTGCAAGTCACAAAGCGTTTTCCGCACGCGCACCACCCGCTCTCACTGGATCGACTACCTGAAATAACCGGTTAATCGCGCCCTGTGGCGCAACAACGTGTGAGAGAACACTATGAAAGTATTTCCAGCATGGGTAATTCCAGCCCTCGTCCTGTCGCCTGCATGGGCGGCTGATCAGCACATTGAAGAAATTGTGGTATCGGCTCCACTGGGTAAAGCGGCCTCAGACACCGCCTTGCCGATTGCCGTATTGAGCGGAGAAGCCCTGCGCCAGGAAGCTGCTGCCAGCCTGGGCGAAACACTCAGCAATGAAATTGGGGTACACAGTGCAAGCTTTGGCAGCGGTGTCGGCAACCCAGTTATCCGTGGCCAGGGCGGCAACCGAGTGCGAGTGCTACAAGACGGCGTAGGCACGCTGGATGCCGCCGATATCAGCCCTGATCACAGTTATGCCGCAGAAGCCCTGCTGGCCGAACGCATCGAAATCATTCGCGGCCCCGCCACTCTGCTCTATGGCAACGGCGCAATTGGCGGCGTTATCAATGTTGTGGACAACCGAATTCCTGAGAAACTACCGGAAGCCGTGAGCGGCGCGGTTGAAGCGCGCCATGCCACCGCCAACGACCAGAACAGCAGTGTATTCCGCTTCGACGGCGGAGTTGGCCAATTCGCGTGGCACTTAGACGGACTCTATCGGGAAAGCAACAACCTCGATATCGCCGGCTCCGCCATCGACACGAAAGCACTCGCTGCAGCCGGTGAGGAAGTCCCGGATCACAATACACGCGGCTATATCGGCAACAGTGACAAACGTGCCGATGCCTGGACCGCTGGTGGCTCATGGATCGGGCAACGGGGCTTTATTGGCCTGTCCGTCAATCAAAGCAACAGCAACTACGGCTTGCCGCCCGGCGCTCACGAGGAGCATGAAGCAACGCCTTCCGATGAGGGCCATGGCGAAGCGGATATCCGTCTCGATATGGAGCAAGAACGCATCGACCTCAAAGCCGGCCTCGAGCTCGAGGGACTCCTTCAGGAACTGGATTTTCGTCTCAGCCACAACGATTACCAACATCGAGAACTGGAGGAATCCGAGGAAGGAACAGAAGTGGGCACCGTGTTCAAGAACAAAGCCAGCGAAGGCCGACTGGTAGTTCGCCACCGGCCCGTAGGAAATTGGCAAGGAGCCATAGGTCTGCAACTGGGGGATAGAGAATTTTCTGCTGTAGGCGAGGAAGCTTTCATCCCTCCTGCAGACATTAGCAGTGGCGCACTCTTTCTTGTCGAGGAGCTCAGCATAAACCGCTGGACCTACGAATTTGGTCTGCGCGCAGAGCAGCAGCGCATTGATATCGGCGACTGCAAGCGCGAGCATGACACCGTTTCCGCGAGCGCCTCGGCACTGTGGGATTTTCGAGACGATAGCAGCGCACTGCTGGCACTGAACCGCTCCGAACGCGCGCCTACCGTCGAAGAGCTGTATTCCAACAGCCAGAACTGCAACAAGACAAGCGATTTGAACACCGCAGTTGAACACGCCGCGACGGCGCGCATTGAGGTTGGCAATCCGGATCTGGACAAGGAGTTGTCACACAATCTGGAAATTGGATTACGCAAAACCCTCGGCACAGTAACGGCCGAGCTCAGCCTGTATCACAATGAAATTCAAAACTATACCTACCTGCAGGACAGCGGCGTAGAAGTTGATGAGGTACAGGTGGCCAATTTTCAGCAGCGCAACGCTGCGTTTACCGGTTATGAGTTTCAGGTTGGCCTGCCGCTGAACTTGGTACACCGCAACCTCAGTGCGGAGCTTTTTAGCGATTATGTACGCGCGCGCTTTACTGAAGGCAACGGCTACGTACCTCGCATACCAGCACAACGCTACGGCACCGCGCTGCACTACCATGCCGGCAAGTGGTCTACCCATGTACGGGTAAGCCAAGTAAGAGAGCAGGATAAATTCGCTGACGGCGAAAGTGCCACCGACGGCTATACCTTGGTAGAACTAGCGGGTGACTACCACCTGACGCTAAACAACGTTGAAATGACCTTGTTTGTAAAAGCGCGCAACGTACTGGACGAAGAAATCCGCAGCCATACCTCACTGCTGAAAAACTATGCGCCCGAGGCAGGAAGAAATATCGAAAGCGGTATTCGGTTAAGCTTCTAAGCCATTAGGCTATCGACCATCGGTAGAATGGCCATTGGCAGCAGATGCCAATGCGCCATCTTCTTTTCCTTCCCAACAATGCTCATTCTGCACGAGTGACAAAGGATTAATGCTCCGCTCCATGACCGTGCAGTTCCGCCCCTGCTTTTTAGCACGGTACATTGCTTCATCTGCCGCTCGCAGAACAGCAGCGGGGTCTGCATCCGCCCCCGGCACCCCAAAATATACACCAATACTGACAGTTAACCCGAGCGGAGGGCGATGCGGTTTCGTATTCTCAATGCGCAAATCTTCAACTTTGTGCCGAAAGCTTTCAAAATAGGACAGCACTGTCTCCGGGTCTTTCTCATCCCCCGTTACCACCACAAACTCTTCGCCACCCCAACGCACGCACAGATCCTCTACGCGAGAAAAGTGCTCCGCCAGACAATGGGCCAGGGCTTTCAAAGCCACATCACCCTGCGCATGCCCATAGACATCGTTAAAGTTTTTAAAGTAATCCACATCAATAAACGCAATAGCAATATTTGATTTGCGTCGACTATGATAGCCGTGCAGACGAATAAAATCCGGATCAAAAAAACGTCGGTTATAGAGGCCTGTTAGCGGGTCGTGGACAGAGAGCTCTTCAAGCTCTTGGTTACGCTCTGCCAGTATGTCGCAGCGCTTGCGCATTGTGTCTTTGTCGGATTCAATATC
>NZ_JBVBUV010000122.1:0-5789 GCF_057445395.1 Litorivivens sp. | reverse complement strand
CGCCGTTGGCCGCAACTTTTCGGCCCAACACAAACAGCGCCTGAAATCCCTTTGTGCCTTCGTATAAAATGGCAATTCCCCAAAAGCCCACGTAATGCTCCATAACCCACACACCCACAAAAACCTGGCCACCAAAACACTGCTGGCCCAGCACGGTACACTCCAGCCCTTTGTCAGTCAGGAAAGCCTTGGCAATCGGCGTAAGCAGCTCAACCAAACCGGCCGCACGCGCCTTGTCTTCACCCTCACCAAATTTGGCCGTATCCAGTTGCTGCCCCACATAGACCGCAAAGGCGCGACCGGCCTCCACATAGGCTTTTTGGGTAAGCAACATACGACGCACGTCGGGATGAACGATGATCGGATCGGCCGGGCCGGAAGCATTTTGCGGGCCAGCCGGCGAACGGCTCTGCAGACGCTCGCGAGCGTAATCCAGCGCGCCGTTGTAGGAGGCGGCCGCCAGACCCAAACCCTGAACACCGACCGACAGACGCTCGTAGTTCATCATGGTAAACATGGCTGCCAGGCCCTTGTTCACTTCACCCACCAGATAGCCTTTAGCACCATCAAAGTTGAGTACACAGGTGGCAGACGCGTGAATACCCATTTTGTGTTCTACCGAGCCACAGCTTACGCCGTTGCGCTCGCCGAGACTGCCATCGTCGTTGACGTGGAACTTCGGCACCAGAAACAGCGATATGCCTTTGGAGCCTGCCGGTGCGTCCGGCAACTTGGCCAGTACAAGGTGGACGATGTTTTCTGTCAGGTCATGCTCACCACCGGTGATAAAAATCTTGTTCCCGGTAATGCTGTAGCTACCGTCGGCTTGGGGTTCAGCCTTAGTGCGAATCATACCAAGGTCGGTACCTGCGTGACCTTCGGTCAGACACATGCTGCCAGCCCATTTACCGGAGTACATGTTCGGCAGGTATTTTTCTTTCAGCTCATCACTGGCGTGGTTGGCCAGAGCCAGCGCCGCACCAGAGGTGAGTGAAAGGTACAGACCCAGCGCGATGTTTGAGCCATAGCTCATTTCCTCAAACATCAGCACCAGCATCTTGGGAATAACCTGGCCGCCGTATTCCGGGGCGCCGGCAAGAGCACCCCAGCCACCTTCGGCCAGTTCTTTAAAGGCTTCAGGAAAGCCTTTAGGCGTTGTGACAACCGTGTCGTTCCAGCTTACGCCCTCTTCGTCTCCGCTGCGATTCAGTGGCGAGAGAAGGTTTTCGCTGATTTTTGCCGCTTCATCGAGGATGGCATCTGCCAATTCCCGATTGACCTCCTCCAGTCCCAATTTGGACCAGATGGACTCTGCGTTAAAAACCTCATGCAATACAAATTGCATGTCTTTTACAGGGGCTTTGTAATCCGGCACGGTTGTCCTCCGTTGAGTTTATTTAGAACGCGAATTCGTCAACATCCAACGCCATCAGATTGTCCGCGCCACTGAGCATGCTCAGCTTATGGCTCTCGGTACGCGGCAACAAGCGCTGGAAGTAGAAGCGCGCAGTTTTAATCTTGGACGCCATAAAGCTATCGCCCTCGCTGCCCCCAAGCGCGAGTTCGGCCATCTGAGCCCACATATATGCGAGCGCAATGTAGCCGGAGTACATCAGATAATCAACCGACGCCGCACCCACTTCATCTGGGTTCTGCATGGCTTTCTCACCGATCTGCATGGTGATATCACCCCACTCTTTGTTCAGCGCCGCCAGCGGCTCGACAAACTCAGCCATCGCGGCATTGTCCTTTTGAGACTCGCAGTACTTGTGGATGATCTTGGTCAGCGTCATCAGGGCCTGGCCACCGGTACCCATAATCTTTCGGCCCAGCAGGTCAAGCGCCTGAATGCCAGTCGTACCTTCATAGAGCGTTGAAATGCGCAGGTCACGAACGATCTGCTCCATGCCCCACTCACTGATAAAGCCGTGGCCACCGTAGATCTGAACGCCGTAGTTGGCCACTTCCAGACCGGTCTCGGTAACAAAAGCCTTGGCGATCGGCGTCAGCAGGTGCAACAGGTCGTCGGCTTCCTTGCGCTCTTCTTCAGTCGCACCGCAGTTAGCCTTGTCCACGACCATCAAAATCCAGTACAGAAACGCGCGACTGCCTTCAGTGAAAGCCTTTTGCGTCAGCAGCATGCGGCGCACATCGGGGTGCACGATAATTGGATCGGCAGGACCATCCGGGTTTTTGGGGCCCGACAGTGAACGCATTTGCAAACGCTCACGCGCGTATTCCAGACCACCCTGGTATGACAGTTGGCCCAGTGACAGACCCTGCATGGCAGTACCCATACGGGCAGTGTTCATCATCACAAACATGTAGGTAAGGCCTTTGTTCTCCTCACCGATCATGTAGCCGGTTGCACCGTCAAAGTTCAGTACAGCTGTCGCAGAACCTTTGATACCCATCTTGTGCTCGATAGAGCCACAGGTTACACCGTTGCGATCGCCCAGGCTCGAGTCCTCATGGGCAATAAACTTGGGCACCAGAAACAGCGAGATACCCTTGGTGCCTTCCGGTGCGCCCTCAGTGCGCGCCAGAACCAGATGGATAATGTTCTCCGCCATGTCGTGCTCGCCGGAGGAAATGAAAATCTTGGTGCCAGTTATAGCGTAGGTTCCGTCGCCATTGTCCTTGGCTTTAGTGCGAGACAAACCAACATCAGAACCGGCGTGCGGCTCGGTCAGACACATAGTGCCAGTCCAGGTACCGTCTACCATTTTGGGCAGGTAACGGGTTTGCTGCATTTCATTGCCGTACTCTTCCAGCACGCGCGCCGCAGAGCTGGACAGGCCAGGGTACATGCTCCAGGACCAGTTGGCGCCGCCCATCATGTCGGACAGCAACAGGCCCACAGACGGGGGCAGCCCCTGACCGCCAAACTCGGCGCGGGCACTGACGCTGGTCCAGCCGGATTCGCAGTATTGCTGGTAAGCTTCCTTGAAGCCTTCCGGCGTAGTGACGCCGTCTTCACTCCAGGTACAACCCTGCTGGTCACCGATCTGGTTCAGCGGCGCAATCACTTCCTCAGCAAACTTTGCACCTTCGTTCAGAATGGCGTCCAGCAAATCAGGAGTCACTTCCTCGCGATCAGTCAGCGTGGGGTAGTGCTGATCCACTTTCAGCAGATCATTCAGCACAAAATGCATATCGCGTAACGGAGCTTTGTATAAGGGCATGGCTCTTACCTCAATATTCGTGGCAGGAGAACAACTCAACCGCCAATGTTGACGGCGAGTATATTAGGCAAATCGCTTGCTGCATTGCAAGAGATTTGCCGTCAAATTCACCTGATTGAAGTGTTACGCCTTGATTTTCAATGTGTTACGAATATACGCAATTACTCGTACACGTGCGGATTGGCGCGATTTATCAACAAATCAAGGTTCAATCCAGCCGGCAAAGCGCCGAAATGATGGCTGGGGGACTGACATCGCCCCGCCAGAAAGGCTTCGGCAATCGCCGGATTGGGCCCGCGCAGTAGCAGCGAGCCCTGCAGGCTCAGACCAAGCAGCTCCGCCAGTCGCCGGGCCGAGGCCTCATCCGCCGCCGACAGTTCGTGTTTGAGATTGTCCACCACCGCGTCCTGACGCGGATCAAGATTGGCAGTTGTCAGCAGTTCCGCCATCCAGGCATCCACCACCTCAGGGCTGCGCTGCATGGCGCGGCGCACATCCAACGCCTGGATGTTACCTGAGCCTTCCCAGATGGCGTTGATCGGCGCCTCGCGATAAAGACGCGGCATGATGCAGTTTTCCATCACCCCATTGCCGCCGATGCATTCCATGGCTTCGTAGGCATGCTGGGCCGTGCGTTTGCAGATCCAGTATTTGCCCACCGCTGTGCCCAGACGCAGTAGCAACTGATCCTGTTCGCTGCCGCGGTCCAGCGCTTGCGCCATGCGAAAGGTCATCGCCAGTGAGCCTTCGACCTCCAGCTGAAGATCCGCCAGCACATTGCGCATGATGGGCTGATCGATCAGGCGCTTGCCAAAGGCCTCGCGCTGACTGGCATGGTGGGCAGCCTGCACCACCGCCTGACGCTGCCCGGCGCTGGAGCCGATCATGCAGTCAAAGCGAGTCATCGCCACCATCTGAATAATGGCCGGCACGCCGCGTCCGATGTCACCCACCAGCCAGCCGAGGGCGCCGCGGAATTCAACTTCCGACGAGGCATTGGCGACATTGCCCATTTTGTCTTTGAGTCGCTGAATTTCCAGCGGGTTTTTGTGGCCTTCCGGATGCCAGCGCGGCACCAGAAAACAGCTGATCCCTTTGTCTGTTTGCGCCAGCACCAGAAAGGCATCGCACATCGGTGCCGACAGAAACCATTTGTGCCCTACCAGTGAATAGGCAGTAGCGCCCTCCACCTCGCCTAGAAGGGTTGCCTGCGTGGTATTGGCCCGCACATCGGAGCCGCCCTGTTTTTCAGTCATGCCCATGCCAATGGTCAGGGCCGACTTCTCGCTGTAGTGCACATTGCGCGGGTCATAGGCCTTTGCCAGCACCTTGGGCAAAAACTGTTCTGCGAGCACGGGGTTGAGCTTGAGGGTTGGCACCGAGGCGAAAGTCATCGTCACCGGGCAACCGTGGGCCGCTTCCACCTGAGCATGCAGGTAGTACTTCGCCGCGCGCTCAGTGTGACTGCCATCGGTCCAGGGGTCGCTGTGCAGCCCGGCCTGATAGGCCTGCTCCATCAAGGCATGGTAACTGGGGTGGAATTCAATCAGATCCAGTCGGTGACCAAAGCGGTCGTGGGTATGCAGCACCGGCTTGTGCGCGTTGGCCTGAAAACCCAGTTCGATAAACTCGGGCAGACCGCACAGGGCGCCATAGTCGACCAGCGATTCTTCCGAGGCAGGTGATTGCGCCTGAATCGCCTCGCGCAAGGCCTGATCACCGAGATAGAGATTGTGGTTTTCCAGCGGCGTGGACTGGTTATGGACTTCGTGGGTGGGCTGGGTAGCGTCGATACTCATGGCCGCTCCTGAATGATGCTTTGCTGCAAAATATGCAGAGTAAACATTGCCTGCGGCGCAAGGTAAAGCCCTACGCTTAAAATGCCTCTTTAAAGCAGATCGATCTGTAGGTGCGCGGCCACCTTTTCCGGAGAACAGTCGGCGAGACCGGGCACCACACCCAGGCAGGGCGCGGGCAACAACTGCCTGAGGGTTTCGACGTTTTCATCGAAACAGGACATCCCCTTCTCCACGGTATTGGCCACCCAACCGGCCAGTGGCAGACCGTCGCGACGAATCGCTTCTGCCGTCAGCAGAGCATGGTTAAGGCAGCCCAGTTTCATGCCGACCACCATAATGACGGGCAATTGCAGCTCCACGGCAAGGCCAGCCAGCGTTTCGCGACCGCTGAGGGGGACCCGCCAACCGCCGGCGCCTTCCACCAAGGCCAGATCACTGGGCGTCATCAGACTGCCCCGGCAATACCCGACCAACTGCGATACGGTAAGCCGCCTGCCCGCCTGCTGGGCCGCAATATGAGGGGCAATGGGCGGCTCAAACAGAACCGGGTTAACCTGTTCGTAGCTGAGTTGAACGCTGGCACTTTGCATAAGCGCCATAGCATCATCATTGCGCGGGCCATCCTCGCCCGGCTCTGCACCAGCCGCCACAGGCTTCAGCGCAAGCGTGCGCCAGCCCCGCTGATTGCCCGCTTCAAGCAAACCGCAGGCTATGGTCGTTTTGCCGATTTCGGTATCGGTGCCGGCGACGAAAAACTTCTTACCCATTGAGACTCTACCTTCTTCTACGCCAGCGGCTTGGTCAG
>NZ_JBVBUV010000121.1:0-5834 GCF_057445395.1 Litorivivens sp. | reverse complement strand
TTGCCCAGGTTCGTACCGATAGGTTCTGAACAGTTGATCCCAGATAGCCCAAAACTCACCGAAATTCACTTGTGCATCTTCATACTCCCGTTTGTGATGCCAGCGGTGAATCTCGGCAACACCCAGCAGATTTCGAAAAATGCCCACGGAGTAATCCAGGTTGGCATGCTGGAAAGCTAGATGAACGGAGATGATGGCAAACCAACAACCAATCACATCGGCCGGGGCGCCAAGCATTATCACCACCAGCAGGCCGGGGCTGGCAAGCAGCAAAGCACTCAAGGGGTGGCGGCGCTCGCCGTTCAGCCAGTACAAACGCTCTGCACTGTGATGCAGGGCATGAAGGCGCCAGAGAAAATGGTTTTTGTGGCTGAACCAGTGCATAAACCATAGTCCAAAATCGATCACCGCACCGGCAAGCAGGAGTTGCAGCCACAACGGGCTGGAGTCAGGCCAGTACGCCGTCCCGCCCATCGCCGCGCCCGGTAGCCAGGCGCGGGTGACTGCCACCACTTCCACCACGGTAAAAATCAGGGTGAGACTGAATACAGCGTGCAAAATATCAACACGCGTGTCGTTGTGATCTTCGTTCCAAATTGGTTCATAAGGCTGGATTCTTTCAAGCAGGGCGACCAGAGTAATGCCTGCCGCAGACACAATAATGGCCAGCGGCCAGTGCGGCAGATCTCGCGCAATAATCTGATATTGCAGCAGCGCGCAGCCGAGAAAAATCAGGGGATAACTCGTCCAGCGGATCATGGGCTTTACCATAGCGTCCTCCATACAGGGTAGTGTTACACCCAGTATGCAATGAAGGACGCCACCGGTATTGAACGAAAGAGCTATCTATTCAGGTGAATTACTCTTAATGAGACTCACTATCTGCGAGGCAGTAATGCCAAAGGCGTCGCCTACCGCCCTGGAAAAATGCGCCTGATCGGCAAAGCCAGCCTGACTGGCAGCAAGGCTCAGATTACCGGTTACCACGGCTGTCTGGAGTGCCAAGATCAGCCGCAGCCATTTGCGGTAGCTGCGAAGGGGCAAGCCCGTTTGCTCGGTAAACCAATGAGAAAAACGGCTAGGAGACAGATTTACACGCGCGGCTAGCTGATCGCGACTGACCTCATCGCCCTGAGAAATTTGCTGTTTGAGAAACTCCAGCAACGAAGCAAGTTTTGGGTCACCAATCTGACCTTGGCCCTGCGTAAGATCGGGCCGCCCAATTCGATCAAGACGCTGCTGAAGTGTAAGATCGCTGGCAAAATACGACAGCAAAGCATTCACTTCTGATGACTCCAACAAGCGCCAGGCTGTATCGGAAAAGCCGATTAACAGCGGCGGCGGGAGCTGAGCGGTGGGATCAATATACACCGACAGAACCAACCCTTTGCGCTGTCGGTGGAGAACGCCAGCCTTGATCGCGACAGCTGTCGCGACCACTTCCGCACCGTCCAGTTCAAACGCGACCTCGCCATCCAGGCCAATACTGATTTGGTGCGCCCAGTGCCGGTGCGCACGGTTATCACCGGTCTGGCCGCGAAACAGCCCGATGCCCGGGCTGATGGCGGCCTCGCCGTGCCACGCGGCTTTTGACGTATCGGCCACCTCAGTGATGGCCTCCACTCTCTTCCTCTTCGCGCGTCGTTACGATGTCATATTGGAGCATTTCCATCTTCGGCAGCTCCTCAAGAAAAGCCACCATCGCCCAGATGCGCTCATCGCTGTGGGTTTCTCCCCAGGCGGGCATGCCCGAGGCTTTGATCCCGTTCTTGATAATCCAGAACTGGCGTTTAAGCGCGTCGTCCCGGTTATGCCCACCCACCGGGTGAGCATGGTCGTGGGTCTCGGGTGAGCGGGTCAGACCCGGCGGGCGGGGGTAGAGCCCCAAGGTCATATCGGTTTGTGGCAAACCGGGCTTCAGGTGGCAACCCACGCACATCTCGTTGTAGTCGGCACCGCCTGCCAGGAGCATGTCCGGATCAGAAAGATCCGGCACGCTGATGTCAGAGGCTGCACGTGCAATCGAGCGTTCGCGCAGAGTTTCCAACGCCCAGTAGGTAATTTTCATATGCGGCTCGTTGGCCGCAACTGAATACACACCGGAATAGATAAACCCGAGCGCCCCGGCTGCGGCCAGCAGCAGGAGAATCAGCAACATTTTGATCGTCTTCATCGCAACGCTCCTTTAGGATCAATCCACTCAGAAACACGCGAGTCAGTGATGGCCCTGGTCATGTTCACCCTCCCCGTCTTTGCTGCCTTCATCCTGCGCCTGACAACGCTTGAGCATGGCCTGGATAACCGGGCTGGATTTATCAAGCTCCTTGTCGGGCCGCGCCAAAAATTTCTCGCAGCGCACCTTTTGCGCGGCCTGCCGATTTTTTGCATCGTCGCGAACCTTCTCTGGGCTGTGTGCCAGGGCTGTGCCGGTCATCATAATGGCCACGAGGGCCGGAATTAATGATTTGAATACCATGTTTTCGTTCTCCTCAATACCAGGCCCGTATGCCAACGACCAACTGGGTGTCTTCAATGTCTTCCCCTTCAGCGCTGGCGAAATCGGCGGTATTGCCATACTTTTTAATCCAGTTAACCCCGATATAGGGCGCGAATTCCCGGCGAATTTCATAGCGCAGGCGCAGGCCGATTTCAGCGTCGGCCAGACCGGAGCCGACGCCGGTGTCACGATCGTTGTGGCCGTAAGCGTTCAGTTCAATTTCCGGGGTAAGAATCAGCCGCTGGGTAACCAGCAGTTCATACTCGGCTTCCAGGCGCAAACCGGTGCGCCCGGCGCCACCCACAAACAATGACGCATCCACTTCAAAGTAATATGGCGCCAGCCCCTGCAGGGCGATCACACCCCAGTCGCGGTCGGGCTCGGGTTTGAAGTCACGGCGGGCGCCCATCTGGATATTCCAGAAGCCAGATATCGCCCGGCTGTAAAGCGCCTGTAACTCAAGTTCTTCACTCTCGTCGTCAACGCGCTCACCTTCGAATTTGAGCCAGAGTTTGTTCAGGTCGTAACCGGCCCAGAACTGGCCTTCAACTACCTGTGGATCCGGGCCTTCTGTGTCACGCACTTCGAGCTGATCCAGCTTGCCCATGGTCAGGAAAGGATCATCTTTTCCGCCAGCGTGGGCGATGCCGCTCGCCAGCAAAGTGAAGGACAGCGTTAAGGGTGCTACCAGCGATGTCGAAAAAATTTTCATGATGAGCGCCCTCCTTTCTCTACCCGCACTTCGCGCATCATGCCCGGCATGTGATAGAGCAGATGGCAGTGGTAAGCCCAGCGACCGATCGCATCGGCGGTAACCAGATAACTGATGGTCGACCCCGGCTGCACAATAATGGTGTGCTTGCGCGGAATGTAGCCGGGCTCTTCGGTTTCCAGCTCGCTCCACATGCCGTGCAGGTGAATGGGGTGCGTCATCATGGTGTCGTTCACCAGCGTGATGCGAACCCGTTCACCGTAACTCAGACGAATGGGGTCGGCGTCGGCAAACTTGATACCGTCCATCGACCACATGTAACGCGACATGTTGCCAGTGAGGTGTATCTGGATTTCCCGGCTCGGATCGCGCTTGTCCAGCGTGGGGTAGAGATTGCGGATGTCTGCATAGGTCAGCACTTTACGTCCGTAGCGCTGGGCGTGATCGCGCAAGCCCAGACCGGGATCATTCAGGCCGTTTTGTGGCGCGTCTGCCAGCATATCGGTATGCGCTCCGTACTCGCTTTTCTCGTGCTGTATGGCGGCCCGGCTGCCAAACCCTGCGGGGGCCGGTTTATCGGCCATGTGTTTGGCCTGCATGCCGTGTTGACTGTGATCCATACCGCCCATGTTGTGCTGGCTATGATCCATACCCGACATTTCACCTTGGTCGCGCTTCATCCCACCCATATCGTGCTGACTGTGATCCATAGTCGACATACCACCTTGGCCATGATTCATCCCGCCCATGTTATGGGCCATCCCCATATCGTTGTGGCTAAGTACAGGTACGTAGTCCATATCGGGAACGTCTGCTGTCCAAGCTGGGTTTGGCGTCAGGGTGCCACGGGCATATCCGGTGCGGTCATTGGTTTGAGCAAAGATGGTATAGGCCGTGTCATCGCTGGGCTCGACAACCACGTCGTAGGTTTCGGCAACGCCGATGCGAAATTCATCCACACTGACTGGCTCGATATTCTGCCCGTCGCTCGCAACGACGGTCATTTTCAGCCCCGGAATACGAATATCAAAAATGGTCATGGCCGCGGCATTGATAAAGCGCAACCGCACTTTCTCACCGCGTTTGAACAAACCCGTCCAGCCGCTATCCGGCGTTGCACCGTTCATCAGGTAGGTATAGGTATAACCGGTGACATCGGCGATGTCGGTCTGGTTCATGCGCATCATGTTCCACATCTTGCGCTCGTTCCAGGTTTTGGCGACCCCCTTTTCCTTGATGTCTCGCCACAAATCGCCTGCGGTGCGCTCTTGAAAATTGTAGTAGTGACTCATTTTTTTCAGCTTGGCATAGACGTCGTGAGGGTTCTCGTCTGTCCAATCGGATAACAGCACCACATAGTCGCGGTCGCACTGCACAGGATCCGGATCTTTCGGATCAATCACAATGGCGCCGTAAACGCCCGTTTGCTCCTGAAAACCGGAATGGGAGTGATACCAGTAGGTGCCGCTCTGATTCACATCGAACTGGTATTTATAGGTTTCACCCGGCTGGATGCCATCGAAACTCAGCCCCGGCACGCCATCCATGTCGGTCGGCAGGATAATGCCGTGCCAGTGGATGGAACTGTCGTGGGCGAGATGGTTGGTCACATTCAAGGTGACCCGCTCGCCCTCCTTCCAGCGCAGCACAGGTGCGGGCACACTGCCGTTTACCGAGGTGGCTGTGCGCTCGGCGCCGGTAAAATTAACCGGCTGATAGCCGATCGACAGATCAAACTGATTGCCCTTGAGTAAGGTTGGTCGCGGGTTGGCCAGCGCCCGACCGCTGCGAAAACCGACGCCGGCCAGCGCAGTGCCAGCGGCCACGCCGGTGACAAACCGACGACGTGATAATGAATTAAACACGGTAATTTCCTTTTTCTGAAACGATGAAAACGTAAAAGCACGCAAACGACGGGCGCACTAACCCCGTGTCAGGCCGGGATCGGGGGTTTCAGAAAGGAAAAACTGGGTGGCAAAGGGGGGTTCCGATGGTAGTTTTCGGTCATCGGCGAACGGGGAGGGAAATTATTGGTGACGGCCCTTGTGAGAATCGTCGTGCCGCAACCTCCAACACAGCAGTCGCACTCAAACCTGCAGCATTCTGCGGAATCAGTTCCTGCCTGACTGTGTGCATTGTGGCGTGAATGTATCGTCACAGCATCACTGGATTCGTCCGCGTGACAGCCTGTCGCGCCGTCCGTGGTGAAATCCGTGTAAGAGCCATTTGACAGGGGAGAGACAAGGTCACTACTGGAAATGGCAGCCAAGACCGTCCCACCCAGCTGTAGCAAGGTGAGCATGATCATCAGGCTCGCAATCCAGTGTCGTTTCATGCGTTTAAACAATACCCGCACTCAGAGATAGAAATAATGTAAACCCTGAAGTAGGGTCAAGGTCAACCCTCGACCTTACTATTTACACGTTAGTGACAGGCCTTCCCGTGTCGCCGCAATCGCCAGTAGTTATACGGCCAGGGAGTCAGGAAACCAGCCAGCAAGCTTGGGCCTATTGACCACCAAGTCAGGGCCGCCTTTCCCACCAGCAGGTAGTCGGTTAAGTTCATGGCAAACTCCATCGCCACCATACTAACCAAACTCATACCAATGGCAGTCTTAAATGCCAG
>NZ_JBVBUV010000120.1:0-5842 GCF_057445395.1 Litorivivens sp. | reverse complement strand
GGCGCTATCGCTATACCGACTGGTTAGCTGTTCAGAAGGAACTACTGGATGCACAGCGGCGGCTGATCAGCGAGGCAACCAGCGCCCTCCACCATCAGGCCTTGATCGAGCAGCTCACAGCGACTCCGCTCAGCGAGGAGAACCGCCATGACCAATGAATTCGGAAGACACATCATGAAAATCACGACGACATTACGGTACTTTTTGCTTGCTACCTTTCTTACCTTACCCGCACAACAAGTCCTTGCTGGTGGGGATCATGACAATCATGGCGCTTCAGCCCATTCGGAGTCCGTGAATCACGAAGATGCTGAGCATGAACACGATGAGGGAGCGCCATCGACCACCATTTCGGAAGCCATGGCTAGCCGCAATGGTATTCGCACTGGCATCGCTGGCCCTGGCACCATAGAGCGTCATCTCAAGGTCTACGGTCGCCTCGAATTGCCACCGGATCAACGCATTGAAGTCCGAGCCCGCTTTGCTGGCCTAGTGAAATCCGTCAGCGCTCGTGTTGGCCAGCAGGTCGGCAAGGGTGAGGTACTGGCCATCATTGAATCCAACGACAGTTTGAAAGATTACGCGATCCGCGCACCTATCGCGGGTGTCATCCAGTCTCGCCAAACCAGTGTCGGTGAAATAAGCAGCAACACGCCTCTGTTTACCGTGGTGGATACCCGGAAACTTTGGGCGACTCTTCAGGTGTTTTCCGCCCAGCGTTTTGAAGTTAAGCCGGGGCTACCAGTACACGTTGTTCACAATAACCACCGTCACGACAGTACCGTAGATTCCCTTGCCCCTGCAGATCAGGGCGAACCTTACGTTCTGGCGCGCGTACTGCTCGATAACCCCAACGGCGATATGGCGCCCGGCGATCTGGTGACTGGCGAAATTGATGCAGAAATCGTCAGCGCTGCGTTGGTTGTGGAAAACCAGGCCCTCCAGAAACTCGAAGGCAAGACAGTTGTTTTCGTTCAGGAGGGTGATCAATTCCACGCACAGGTTGTAAAAACCGGTCGCACTGATGGCCGCCATACTGAGGTGTTGGTAGGGCTGGATGCGGGTGTGCACTACGTCGTCGAAAACAGCTATCTGATTAAGGCCGATATCGAAAAATCCGGCGCCGCTCACGAACACTGAAGGAGAGAAACATGATTGATTCAATAGTTCGTCTCTCCATCGAGAGGCGCTTTCTGATGCTGAGTCTCATACTGGTTCTGACCGGGATGGGCATCTGGAGTTATCAGCGGCTTCCCATTGATGCTGTACCGGACATTACCAATGTGCAGGTACAGATTAATACCGAAGCGCCGGGTTACTCACCCCTAGAGGCCGAACAGCGTATCACTTTTCCGGTTGAAACGGCGCTCTATGGTTTACCGCAACTCGATTACACCCGCTCGCTGTCCCGCTATGGTCTGTCGCAGGTCACCGTGGTGTTTGAGGAAGGCACGGATATCTACCACGCTCGCAATCTGATTGACGAGCGACTGGCGGCAATCAAAAGCGCCTTACCCTCGGGCCTTGAACCTCGAATGGGGCCAATTGCTACCGGCCTGGGCGAAATATTCAGTTACACCGTACAGGCGGACGAAGACAGCCTACAGCCCAATGGCGAACCGTGGGATGCAACCGCACTACGGGAAATTCAGGACTGGATTATTAAGCCGCAGATGGCTCAGGTTCGCGGTGTGGTGGAGATCAACACCATTGGCGGTTTCGACAAGCAATATCACGTAACACCGAATCCGATGAAGTTGCTGGAGCACGGCATAACTTTGCAGGATATCGCTCGTGCATTACAGGCCAACAATAATAACCGTGGTGCCGGGTACATTGAGCGCAATGGCGAGCAGATACTGGTGCGTTCGCCGGGGCAGCTTCAGACCATTATCGACATAGAACACGTAGTTGTCGGTCGCCACGGTTCAGCTCCCATCATGGTCAAAGACGTGGCTGAGGTTGCCATTGGCAAGGAGCTGCGTACCGGCGCAGCCACCCGCGATGGTAAAGAAACAGTGTTGGGCACTGCCATGATGTTGACCGGTGCAAACTCGCGCACGGTGGCCAAAGATCTTGCGGCCAAACTGGAAAGTGTCAAAGCCTCTTTGCCGGACGGTATCAAGGTAGAAACTGTTTACGACCGCACGACACTGGTGGATAAAACCATCGTCACAGTGCAGAAAAATCTACTGGAAGGCGCGTTGCTGGTTATCGTGGTGCTGTTTCTACTGCTCGGCAATATTCGTGCAGCCTTGATTACCGCTGCGGTCATACCGCTTGCCATGATGGCGACCATCACTGGAATGGTACGCACCGGCGTTTCAGCCAATCTGATGAGCTTGGGCGCGCTGGATTTCGGCCTGATTGTCGACGGTGCGGTGATCATCGTTGAGAACTGTATTCGGCGATTGAGTCATACTGGTCAGAATCTGGCATTACGCGAGCGCCTGGAGGTGGTGTATGACGCGACGTGTGAGGTAATCCGCCCTAGCTTGTTCGGTGTGGCCATCATCACCGTCGTTTACATCCCAATCTTTACCCTCAGCGGGGTGGAAGGAAAAATGTTCCACCCAATGGCCGCCACTGTGGTGATGGCCTTGCTGGCAGCTATGATCATCTCGCTCACGCTGGTTCCCGCAGCGGTTGCGGTGTTTATGAAGGGCCCAATCCAGGAGCAAGAAAGCCGGATCATCCGCTCGGGCAAAAACCTGTATCGCCCTCTGCTGGAAAAGGCGCTCGCACTGCCCGGCCTGGTGGTCGCGAGCGCAACGCTGTTGGTGGCATTTTGCCTGTGGCTGGCAACCTCACTGGGCTCAGAGTTTGTACCCCAGCTCGACGAGGGCGACATCGCCTTACATGCCTTGCGGATACCCGGCACCGGGCTTGAGCAATCCATCAAGTTGCAGGAAATACTCGAAGAGCGCCTGAAAGCCTTCCCGGAAGTCGATAAGGTATTCGCTAAAATCGGTACACCAGAAGTAGCCACCGACCCCATGCCACCCAATGTGGCCGACAACTTTGTGATGCTGAAACCTCGCGACCAATGGCCTGATCCAAACCGTTCCAAGGCAGAGTTGGTGAATGCCATGGAAGAAGCACTCGAAGCCTTGCCCGGCAACAACTACGAGTTTACCCAGCCCATTCAAATGCGGTTTAACGAGTTGATTTCCGGTGTGCGGGCGGATCTGGGCATCAAGGTATTTGGTGATGACCTCGATCAGCTCGAACAAACCGCAGAAGACATTTTGGCGGTGGTTCAGCAAGTCGAGGGCGCCGCTGACGCGCGCGTGGAACAGGTCAGCGGTTTACCCATGTTGTCGATTATTCCCAAGCGAATAGCACTGGCCCGCTACGGTTTGACAGTTGATGATCTGCAATCCCTGATTGCGGCGGGAATTGGCGGTGAAGACGTTGGACTGATTTACGAAGGGGATCGTCGCTTTACTCTTGCCTTGCGGTTACCGGAAGCGATACGGCGCGACATCGACAGCCTAGGGTTTTTGCCAGTTCCCGTGCCCAACGGCAACTACGTACCGCTGGCGGAGGTTGCCGAGCTACAGCTCAAACAGGCGCCGGCTCAAATCAGCCGGGAAAACGGCAAGCGCCGCGTGGTGGTCACCGCCAACGTGCGAGACCGGGATCTGGGCAGCTTCGTGGATGAGGTCGAGCGTCAGATTGCCGAAAAGGTGGATTTGCCCGCAGGCTACTGGTTGGATTACGGCGGTACCTTTGAGCAACTGCAGTCTGCCAGCCAACGGCTGGCATTAGTCGTGCCGGTCACACTGGCCATTATAATCGGGCTACTGGTGATGGCTTTCGGTTCATTAAAGGACTCGCTGATCATTTTTACCGGTGTGCCCTTGGCCCTGACCGGCGGCGTATTGGCCTTGTGGCTACGCGATCTTCCGCTATCAATTTCGGCAGGCGTTGGTTTTATTGCGCTTTCAGGCGTTGCTGTCTTGAACGGGCTGGTGATGTTGGCCTTTATTCGCGACCTTTGGCACGAGACCGGAAATTTGCGTGAGGCAATTGTTGAAGGCGCACTAATTCGGCTGCGCCCGGTATTGATGACCGCCATGGTTGCCAGTCTGGGGTTTGTGCCAATGGCCTTGAATACGGGTACCGGGGCTGAGGTTCAACGCCCGCTGGCCACGGTGGTGATCGGCGGAATTATCTCGTCGACCTTGTTGACGTTATTTGTATTGCCGGTGCTTTATCGCTGGGTGCACCGGAGAGATCAAACCGACTAGCGCTATCGAAAATGACTGGCAGTAAAACTGCTGCCAGTCATTCCGAGTTCCAGCAAAAACAGGATCAAGCCCCTTCTGCTTTGACCTTGGCAATAATCGCTTCCAGTTCTGGCTTAATCGGCAAGGACTTAACCGGGCTGATATTACTGCCGCCGGTATTGCCAATGGGCACGCCTTTTATTGCCGTTAGCGCTGCTGCACCGATGATGCGAATAATTTGACCGACGATTTCCTTACTGTCTCCCTGCCGCACCCCCCAAAGAAACATTAACCAATGTACCTTGACATGCCAGCCTGTGGATTCTTGACCCAGTACATGGGCATTTTCCAGGTGCTGAAAGGCTTTGGCCGCGTCGCCATGGGACTCAGCCTCCCTGGCACGTTCCAGCTCCGCTTCCACATAAGGCGCTATCGCTTTTGAAAAACGTTGCATTCGCTCTTCTCCCTTCGAATTGCGAGCTCTCTACCTAGCCTTGAGTGACAGTATGCGACGGGAACCATTCAATACAACCGCCGTAATAATCAAACCAATCACCAGATCGGGATACGGAGAGTTTGTCAGTATTACCAGTATGCCAGCCACGATGACGCCCGCATTGGCGATAACGTCATTGGACGAACAAATCCAGGTTGCGGTCATATGTACCCCGCTATCTTTTTTGCTGGCCAGTAGATACAGGCAAAGAATATTGGCCGCCAATGCCATCAGCCCAATACCAATCATGAAGAGGGATTGCGGTTCGCTGCCATAGGCAAAGCGACGTAGCACTTCGATCAGGACACCAACGCCCAGAACCAGTTGGAGCCAGCCAGTAGCGCGCGCTGCCGTCAGCTTGAGTGACGCGCTTCGCCCCACCGCATACAAGGCTACGCCGTATACACTGGCGTCAGCGAGCATGTCCAAAGAATCCGCGATCAAGCCCGCCGATTGGGCCCAGATGCCAGCGACAATTTCTACGCCAAACATAACGAAGTTTATTGCGAGAAGCGCCCGTAGGGTCTTGGCTTCATCTGCGTCACGGGCTTGTTGAGTACTGGCTAAAACATCAGCATCTCCATGGTAATCCGTCAGCGCTATCTGCTCTGAATCCAGCTTCAGCCTTTGTAACGCCGCATCAACATCACCAAGCTTGGCAGTATGAACAACATCGACCTGGCGAAGCTGCATATCAAATTCCAGCGAAATGATACCGGGCTTGTCTTCAAGAGCACTTTTGACCAATTGCTTTTCGGCTGCGCAGTCCATTTTGCGCACGGCGAACGTCTGGCGGACGGGGATGAGTTGGGCATTAGTCATTCTTCAGATTCCTGTGTCTGCTAAAAAGCTTCACGATAAAACTTAGACCTTACTACAGGGTCAAACGTTACTCCGAGCTGAAAGGCCATTTAATTTGCTGAAGATATCGCAGCGGCATAGTTTCTTTCATTCCAACCTGGCCCGGTTGAAGTTGCCCAGGTTCGTACCGATAGGTTCTGAACAGTTGATCCCAGATAGCCCAAAACTCACCGAAATTCACTTGTGCATCTTCATACTCCCGTTTGTGATGCCAGCGGTGAATCTCGGCAACACCCAGCAGATTTCGAAAAAT
>NZ_JBVBUV010000119.1:0-5949 GCF_057445395.1 Litorivivens sp. | reverse complement strand
GTCTCTACCAGCTTCTTGACGGCAGAGGTGCCCATTTCGTTGTCGTCTTCGCCGTTCAGCGCCATCAGCGCAGAACCGGTGATGATCGGGGTGTCGTCGCCCGGGAAGTCGTACTCGCTCAGCAGCTCGCGAACTTCCATTTCAACCAGTTCCAGCAGCTCTTCGTCGTCGACCATATCGGCCTTGTTCAGGAACACGACGATGTAGGGTACGCCAACCTGACGAGACAGCAGGATGTGCTCGCGAGTCTGCGGCATGGGGCCGTCAGCAGCGGAGCAGACCAGGATAGCGCCGTCCATCTGGGCAGCACCGGTGATCATGTTCTTGACGTAGTCGGCGTGACCCGGGCAGTCAACGTGAGCGTAGTGGCGAGTCGGGGACTCGTACTCAACGTGCGAGGTGGCGATGGTGATGCCGCGCTCGCGCTCTTCCGGAGCGTTGTCGATACCGTCGAAGGCCACGGCTGCACCGCCCCATACTTCGTGACACACGCGCGTCAGCGCCGCAGTCAGGGTTGTCTTACCATGGTCTACGTGACCAATCGTGCCCACGTTTACGTGGGGCTTGGTACGTTCAAACTTTTCCTTTGCCATCGCGACAGTCTCCTAGCCGAGCGTTAAAACGACTTCTTTCTTCTGAACACAACAAAAGGCAATAGCCCACCATAGGCTCTTGCCGCCAATATTAATGGAGCTCATAACCGGATTTGAACCGGTGACCTCTTCCTTACCAAGGAAGTGCTCTACCGACTGAGCTATATGAGCCCTACAAACTTACTGTTCGTTGGAGCGGGTAGCGGGAATCGAACCCGCATCATCAGCTTGGAAGGCTGAGGTTCTACCATTGAACCATACCCGCTCATAAAGCTAACTTTCACACATCACGGAAAGTAATGGTGGAGGGGGGTGGATTCGAACCACCGAAGCTTTCGCGTCAGATTTACAGTCTGATCCCTTTGGCCACTCGGGAACCCCTCCCCAAGAGAGCGGGATATTCTGCTGACAGGGCGTACCACTGTCAACGAAAACAACCCAAATAACTCGCTTAAGCTACTGTGAAAACTGAGAAAATGGAGCTGGCGAGAGGAGTCGAACCCCCGACCGGCTGATTACAAGTCAGCTGCTCTACCAACTGAGCTACGCCAGCACAGTCTCACCACGGCCTCAAACGAGGGCGGCATTCTAGACGAACTTGATTAGGGACGCAATTCAAATACAGGATTTTTTAGTAGTTTTTGCCGGCGTCACCTGCAGGCCAGCCGCCGCCAAAGCCGCGCGCAGATCGTCGCTGGTTACCCGACCATTCGCATAAACCTCATAACGGGGCCGAAAACGTGCTACTTCGTGGATACGCACCCGATATTCCAGCTCGCGATATTTATCGCGCAGCCGCTCTGCCGAACGCTTCTGGGAAAAGAAACCGAGGGAAATCGCGTTCTTCAGCTCCCCATCGTCAATCAGGAAGCTATCCACTTTGCGCGCGCGAAGTTTCTGCAGCACCCCCAAGGCCTTGTCACGGCTGGAGAACGGCCCCACATGGACCCAATAATCAGGCTCGTCGGGTACCTTGACGGTCTCGAGTCCGGCCACGAGCTGCTGGGATTGCACGGTAACCACTGCCAGATCCGCCTGGGATTTCTGGTCAAACTCGCCTACCAGCCAACAGCTTTCGGGGATTACCTGTGGTGCCGACTGCTCTTCAGGCAAAGGCTTCGCCGTCAACGCCAGCCGCTCCGGGCGCTCCAGCTCGTCAATCATCACCAGCGTCGGAACGGCTCGGCCATCGGAATGCGTATTGTGCGCGGCCTGCGCTGGCGCACCCTGCTGCCAAATCCAAAGCGCGTAGAAGCCATTTGCCAGCAACAACAATGCAAAGCACCAGCGGATCACAGTGTGTCCTCTTATATTATCTTTCAGGGCAGGGCGATGGAGAGCCCATCAAATACCAAATCAGGCTGCCAGTCAAAATGGGAGCCATCGGCAAATAAAGACTGCAAGAGTTCGGCGTCACCCCCAGTAATCAGGGCTCGAGCGTCCTCGCCGAGCAAAGTCCGCCCCTGAGAAACAGCCTTTTCCAGGAGCGCGATCGCCGCAAAGTAGCCGCCGTGCCGAACCGCCTCACCGGTAGAACACCCCGGTGTCGTAGACGGGACGACCGGTTCGGAAAACAGCACACGAGAAGTATCTCTGAGCAGCGCCTGCTCGGACAACCGCAACCCCGGCAAAATATAACCCCCCAGGTGTTGGCCGCCACGATCCACATAGTCGATCGTCATAGCGGTACCCGCATCGACGACCAGCACACCAGCGTCACATTGGGAATAGGCCGCCAGCATCGCCAGCCAGCGGTCCACACCGAGCCGATGGGGCTCAGCGTAGACGTTTTTTACGCCGGCGCAACTAGCGCTAGTGCGCGCAAATTCCGGTGTAATCTTCAGGGTGCGCTGCGCCCAAGTAACGAGTTTCTGCTCTAACGCCTCACTGACAACGGAGGCAACGCGAATACGGCTAACCGGCCAATGGTCGAGCGCTAAAGAGGAGACATCGTCGGTTACGCCACGATCCACCACCCGGGATTCTTCCAGCATTCGCCACTTTGAGCGGCTATTGCCGAGGTCAAATTCCAGTATCACGCCACCCCCATCCACTAACGGCCGTCCACCAGAGGACGCAGACTCACTTCTCCGCCGGAGATATACTCAAGTCCGTTGGCAGTTTCGAATTGCAGCGCGCCGTTGCTAGCAACACCACGGCAAATGCCTTCAGTCGCTACGTCGCCACGCCGCACAGTAGCTGGCGCGCCATTAAATGCATCAAAGCTTTCCCAATCCTCCTGGAAAGCCACAAAACCGCTACTGGAAAATGTCTGCAACAGTGGCAACAGCCTGTCGAGAATAGCGCCGAGCAGCTTATTACGATCCAGCTCAGGGCACGCCGCGCGGGTGAGATCTGTCCAGGCCTGATCAATCGGCGCATCATCCGGAAGATTGACGTTCAAACCAATGCCGATAATGACCTGACAGCGGCCGGCTGCATCGCCTTGCATCTCCAGGAGGATCCCCGCCAGCTTCGAGCCACCATGCAATATATCGTTCGGCCATTTGAGGGCTATATCGTCAAGCCCAACCCCACTCAAGGCCTGTGCGACAGCGACCCCCACCGCCAGACTCAAACCCTCAAGCGCCGCTGCACCGCCGTCAAACTCCCATAGAACAGAAAACATCAGATTGCGACCGTAAGGGCTGACCCAGGTCCTACCAAGCCGCCCTCTGCCGGCGGTCTGCTGTTCAGCAACGCAGACCACGCCCGAACGGGGCGAAACACGAGCCAAATCAGAGAGGTAAGAGCTCGTGGACGTTATCTGTTGCTCGACGATAAGTTCGGCCAGTAAGCCTGCAGATTTGCCACTTAGAACTTTTTGAATTTCCCGGGCATCAAGCGGCGCATAGCCACCGGGCAAGCGATATCCCTTACCCTTGACCGAATCGACACGAAGACCGATTTCGTCGAGCTTCTGCAATTGTTTCCAGATAGCCGTGCGGCTGACACCCAGCTTCGCGCCGAGCTCTTCGCCCGAGTGAAACTCGCCATCAGCGAGCGCACCAAGAATATCTGTTAACTCCATTGAATCACCGCCCCTTCTGTGTGGCGCGATAATAGCAGGTTTGAAGAGCGGGAGGGCTAGTCCGGCGAGTCGGCGCGCAGCTCATCGAGCTTTTCACGCGCCATCAGGGTGAGTAGCTCCAGTTTTTCCTGGTCGAGCAGGCGTGTATCAAACATTCGCTCAAAGGCTGGCACAGTTTTGACCAGAGCCTGAATGATCTCAGCGACATCTTCTTTATCTAGAGCCAACCATTGGCTGGCGATCGCAAATAGATCCGACATGTCCCGTTCGTTATCGTCGGCTAGCAACACATCAGCCATGCGTGCCGACAAGGCAACACAGCGAACGAATTCGCCATCCCCAGCGGGCAAATCCAGTGGCGAGTGGCTGTAGGCTACCGCTGATTGCATTCGTTCGCTGAAGCCCCACTCTTCCATCATCCATGCTCCGACACGCGGATGAGTTGCGCGACACAATTGATTTTCGTGGGCGACAAGTCGAGCGTGGTCACTTTGAGAAAAAGGAAGCTGCCGATAGGTAGCGGGGAACACCTTGTCCAATACCATCATCCCAAGATCCTGCATCAGCGACGCCAGAAACAGGGCCTCAGCGTCAGCAGGCCGCTTTTTTGCTGCCACATACTTGGCAGCGCTGGCAGATAGCAGGCAACGCCGCCAGTAGAAAGCGTAGTCGAGTTCGCCTTCAGACTGCATCTTCAGTGCAGACACCAGTGAAAAAGACAGCGCCAGGTTCTGTGTTGCTGCTTGCCCAAGCCGGACGACAGCCTGCTGGAGGGTTTCAACACCTCGACGGCTCCCGTATATCGGGGAATTCGCGACCCTGAGCAGCTTGGCCGCCAGTGCCGGATCGCGCTGAATGACATTCACCATGTCGTTGGCCGACGCGGCATCATCATTGACCACCTGGATAATACGTGTGACAACACCCGGAAGCGTAGGTAGCCCAGTCGCTGTAACCCGCAGCTGTTCCAAAACTCGCCGCTCGGCAGTGCTTACGCCAATGTCCAAAGTAGCGACTCCGCTGACCTTATAATGTGCAGACAGTAAGCGGGCTAACCAGAGGAAAGAATTGGGGAAAATACGGATGGAGTAGAGCGCACGACGCCCACACAATGCCGCGCAGCCCGGTACACCGTCAGCGCACCTGATCTATGGTAGGTCGACGGGTGGAAAATCGATGTCGGTGTCTGCGAGATGGTTTGCATAGTTGGTCAGCGTGTTTGCCGTAACCGCCAGTACGATATCCATGACCTCACCGTCCTTAAGGCCGGCTTTCCGGGCAGACTGAAGGGCATCATCACCGACCCAGCCTCGCTCGGCGGCCAAGGTCTTCGCCAACCGCAGAGCTGCCTCCATTCGGACATCGCCCGCCCTACCGGACATTGCCGCTTTGATTTGCTCCTCGCTTAGCTTGAGTTGCGACGCGATTGCGCTGTGCGCCGAAACGCAGTATTTGCAGCTGTTTTCCGCGGAAATCGCCAGCGACAACAGCTCGCGTTCCGCAGCGGTAAAGGCACTCTTTTCCTGGGCTGCCGACAGTTTGAGATAGGCATCCAGAGCTGCGGTCGAATGGCCAAGGGTTTTCAGCACATTGGGGACACTGCCCATTTTCTTTTCTACTGTTTCAAACAGCGTGCGCTGGTCAGCGCTACATACTTCTGCGTCGACAGGATCAATACGCGACATTAGACCTCCTTTAGCTTTTCGTTTAACAGCACTACGCACAGGCTATCTGAACCGATGAGACGATCTAGGGAGGATGTGAAAATTAACGACGACAGAAACAGGTGTGACACCTCGTCGCGCACCAGCGCAGTGCATTGTTTTAGCAAAGGCCAGTTAGTGTCTTATCCAAGACTCAAAAAAAAGGAAATGTTAAGCGATTCAATACTGCAGCTTCATTTGCACTAGCTGTCATCGCCAGTGGCTGCGCCTCTGTGTACTCACCTGTCGGCTCCGCTGCATACACCAACGTTTCTGGCCCCATTACTGCAGCCGAGAAAGCGGGTGGTTCAAAAGACGGATAGACCTTTGCTATCAATAGCATCGGGTTAATTGCTACGGGAGATGAGTCGGTTGAGGCGGCAGCCCGCAATGGCGGCATTTCGAAAATATCGAGCGTAGACCCGTACTAAGCTTCTATTCGAAATCCTGCACGGTGGTGAAGGGCAACTAAGCGCTCCCCCGTAGATATTGTCGATTTTTTGGCATAAAAAAACCCGAGACTCTGTCGAATCTCGGGTTTTAAATTAAAGCTTGGCGATGTCCTACTCTCACATGGGGAAACCCCACACTACCATCGGCGATGACGCGTTTCACTTCTGAG
>NZ_JBVBUV010000118.1:0-6064 GCF_057445395.1 Litorivivens sp. | reverse complement strand
CCCTCCGGAGGCAGAGGTCAGAGGTTCGAATCCTCTCGGGCGGGCCATCAACACCCGCATAACATCATGCAGTTGGGGCACTCTTTCTCCTCCCTCCATCATCCCGCGCACTCCCGCAATTGCCTACGCGAGCCAACCTTGGAACGTTTCAGTTTTACAATGCCATCCAAGGAAAGTTGATGGCAACTTCGCAAAACGCCCCGGCAGTTGAGTACAAGTTAATGCCCGCCGCAAGGGTTACCCAACGGAAAACAAGGCCTTCTCATCAATGGCAAAGGCCAAGCAGTGGGCGCACCTGGTTAAGTCAGAAATGGACAGGGGCATCTCCCTATCAACCTCTGACGCGAAAGCAATGACGCTGCAAGAGGCGTTCGATAAATACAGTGCCGAAGTCGCTCCTTTAAAAAAAATCGGTCGACAATGTCCGCTTGCTGCCAACTGAAATGGCTGGGCAAGCGCATTGGCTGTTTCTCGTCGTCAGAAGTCGGACTAACCGGCCTGTTTGCCCAAGAGATAGTTTTGGCTCATCGGCAACCGATGAGGAGACGGTGATGACCGACCAAAGATCGCCGATCAAACCGTTCGAGACATTCGCCGCAAGACCCGCAACAAATATTCTGCCGGAGACAAGAGCAGAGTTGTGTTGGAAGATCTTAGAGGCGAAGACAGCATTTCTAAACCCCGCCGCTGAAAAGTACGAGATCATCCGGCTGATGAAAGAATCCAACTTGCCAATCCGTAAAACGCGAGAGCGCTTGGAAGACCGCAAGTCAAAGCCACCCGCCGTGTGGAATCGGAAGAGCTGCCCCCAAGCAAACCGTACATGTTAGACATGGTTTATGGTGTCAGCATCAAATCGGAGATAGCAATGAGTCGAAATCCCGTCATGCGAATGATGCAACTCAGCGCTGACATCTTGTACCCCTCCGCTCTAGAGCTGAGGCACACCCACGATAGCAAGACTTCGGGGCTGTTCGACACTTTTCAGATAAATATGGATATTAATTTGGCTCCATAGGCGGTTATCACTTGCAATTTATGGATATATATGGGTATATATCCGGCTATGAGCCTAAACACAGATACACTCCAAATCACCCCAGAAATCTTGTCTCTGATCGCGGAGCTGGACGAATTTAAAGGGGCCTGGCGTGCTATTGGCACCCTCGCACCGGATCGTCTATCGGCCCTGCGTAGGGTGGCAACCATTGAGAGTATCGGCTCCTCCACCCGTATTGAAGGAAGCCGATTGTCCGATCAGGAGGTGGCTCTCCTGCTTAACAATATCGAGATCAAGAAGTTCGATACTCGCGATGAACAGGAGGTGGCAGGTTACGCAGATGTGATGAGCATGATTTTCAACAGCGCCGACCATATCGACCTCACTGAGAACCATATCCGCCAACTCCATGGCGAATTGCTCGCATACAGTCCTAAGGATGAGCGCCACCGGGGAAACTACAAGACTCACCCCAACAATATCAGCGCCTTCGATGCGGATGGCAAGGAAGTCGGCGTGGTTTTTGAAACGGCTTCGCCGTTTGATACACCCCGCCTGATGACGGAGATAGTAATGTGGACTCAGGGCGCGCTGGAAACTAAACGCCTGCACCCACTGCTCGTAATTGCTGTTTTCACCGTCGTTTTTCTCGAAATACACCCGTTTCAAGACGGTAACGGCCGGCTATCCCGAGTGCTCACTACCCTTTTGTTACTCCGCAGCGGCTACGCCTATGTACCCTACAGTTCTCTAGAGAGCGTGATCGAGCAGTCCAAAGAGGGCTACTATCTGGCATTACGTAATACCCAAGGAACAATCCGCACTGAATCACCAAACTGGCAGCCCTGGGTACAGTACTTTCTACGGGCGCTGAAAAAGCAAAAGCAGCGTTTAGAAGTCAAAATCGAGCGAGAGCATATCCTGCGGGCCAAGATGCCAGAGCTGTCGATCAAAATTCTGGAGTTTGCCGCAGAGCATGGCCAGCTCACCGTTAGCCAGCTGGTTGAACTGACCGGTGCTAACCGAAACACTATAAAGAAGCATCTGCAAAATCTAGTGGCTAATCAGCAACTGGCTCAGCATGGAAGGGGCAAGGGCACTTGGTACAGTCGCGCATAGTAGCCCGCGATATCGATGGGCTATTGGAGTTAGCTACCTTGCATGCAGCAAGAACTTGCTAGGTAAGCACTAAATGCCCACGCCTACAATCCGGAGGAGTTTTCGCTCGTCATTCTCGTGACCGTCAACACCCAGAAGCTAGAGGTTCGAATCCTCTCGGGCGGGCCATTTGCCCCCCCAAAAACCTTATTCCCAGATTTTAGCGCCAACTGTAGTCAGGCTCTTGTTGCAAGCTTCGCCTTGCACAGCGCCCGTGTATCAACGCTAGCGTTTTAGTTGCCGTGGGCTTACTCCAAAGCGCCGTTTGATTGCTGCTGTGAGACTGGAGGAATGCCCATAACCCACCTGTTCAGCAACTTCGGTAATAGAAATTGCGCCTTGTCGCAGCAGTTCCAGCGCCTTTTGAAGACGGAGCTCGCGCGCATATTCATGTATGGACAAACCATATGCGGTGCGAAAACCGGCGCACAGTTTGTTGCGGTTCAGGCCAACCTTGCGCGCCAGTACATTAATCGACGGTGGGGAAGCGTAGGACTTATCAATTATCAGGCGAGCTTCTGCCAACGCGCTTCGATCTCTGCTGGTCAGACGCACCTCAGCATCTGCGACCTGGTTTTCATCCGGGCGATTCAGTTCGGCTATCAGGTAGCAAAGTGCTTCACGGGCTTTTGCCTCCAAAAATTGGTCAAGCAATGCTCCACTAAATCGACACTTCATTATGTCCGTAGCTATGTTCACCATTTCAGACGACATCGCCACTTCGATAACTTCCAGTGAGTTCGTTTCACCCAACTCAAAGCTTCGCAGCGGTTCAGGCAACGCCGAAGGGTCAAATCCCCATGCATCTAGAAGCGTGCCACGCGAAATCACAAAACCGACAAAACGGTAATGCTCCATGGGGAGCACCGTCAATTCCATCTCCGTTGCTTTAGGCTGAGCCACCACAAGGCACGACGGCACTTCAGTAACAGAGTTACCACCTGATGAGTTACGACATGATACGCTGCCGCTCAAGCCCAGCCGGATTCGCAAGACATCACGCTCTGTGGTCGCGATAGACAGGTGCTCTTCAGAAGTAATGAACGCCGAGCGCATGACCGTTAAATGCGGCGACGTTAACGCGAACTCCATATAACCCCGATTTCCATCGGTGGCTAGCTCTCGCCGCAGTCCAAATGTGCTGAGCGTGTCGTACTGCCCCAGACGATCCGGCTCTTCGCCCTCTGACGATCGCGCAAGCGATTTCACCGCCTGCCAGATTAGCTCGGACTTTTTGTTCCCTGGTGGTTTCGAAGCACGACTCATCTCGTTATCTTAGTACAGCGTATGCACGCCCGCTATCGACCGCTGCTCGCCCTTGCGCGTGAGAAGAGGAGCAGCGCAAGACCATACTAGGCGACGCTGAGCCACTCCTGAATATGATTGTCCAGCACATCCATCGCCACGGCTCCGCAACCAATAAGTTGGTCGTGAAGTTCGCGCAGTGAGAAGTTATCTCCCAGCGTTGTCTCAGCACGCTCTCGCAGCTCTCGTATCTTAAGTTCGCCAATTTTATAAGACAGCGCCTGAGCAGGCAGACCGATATAGCGGTCCACTTCCGACTCAATGGTGGCTTCCGGCAAGCTGGTGCGATCACGGAGAAAGGTAATGGCCTGATCACGCGTCCACGACTTGTAGTGAATACCTGTATCGACAACGAGTCGACAAGCGCGCCACATTTCCATATCGAGATGGCCATAGGCGTCAAGCGGATCATCGTAGAGGCCCATATCATGGCCCAGACGCTCGCAGTATAAAGCCCACCCTTCTATATAGGATATATAATTCAAGGCTCCATAGCGTCTGAAAGCAGGCAGATGTTCCTGCTCCTGCAGCAAAGCAATGTGCATAAGGTGTCCGGGCCAAGCCTCATGCAATGCCAGCGGAATATGCATATACCGCGGCGCTTTTTCCGGCAGGCTGGTAATCCAGTGAATACCGGATGTTTTGCCGTTTGGCGGGTTGGGCTGCGCATACGCCGGCGGCAACCCGGGAGCAGCGGCTTCGGGAATGCTTTCCACACCATAAGTCATTCGCGGAAGACGACCAAAAAACTCCGGGATGCGCCGATTAATCCGCATCGACAACTGCTCAATTTGGGCTTTCAATGCTTCAGCCGATTCCGCAACGAGCGACTTGTCGTTCTTCAGGTGCTCCTGAAATGCCTTCAAATTACCGTCGAAACCAGCTTGTTTAATCACCTCTTCCATGGCGCCAGCAATGCGTTCCACCTCACTGATACCGAGTTGATGAATTTCATCAGGCGTTAAGTCTGAAGCAGTTTCCATTCGTATGCGGTGCTGATAGTAACGCTCGCCGTCAGGCTGATCACTTGCTGCGAGGGAATCCGTCGTTTGATTAGCAAACTCGTTGCGTACGAACTCCAACCACCGCTGCTGCGCTGGTTTAACTTTGTCTTGAATTACTTCCAGCGCATTAGCACGGACGTCTTCAAAGCGTTGCTCTGTTTTTGCGAGCAGCACCCGGATTTCCTCACAGGATTCTGCCGGTGCATTCACACGCGCCTCTGCATCTTTTGTAAGGGGGGCGATCAAGCAGTCAGGCAAGGTATAGCCTATTTTAAAACCTGCCCTATATCGTTCGATATGATCGTCAATAAAATTCGATACCTGCCCAAGGCGATCCACATATTCCAATCCATCCTGCACACTCAGTACGGAGGAATGCTGAAGCAAGTAAGCTGCAAGCATCGGCGGCGAAAAGGGATAAACCCCGGGGCGAAGATGCGCCGAGAGTTCGAAATCGGCAACGATATTGCCAAGCTCACGGGCCATCATCGCATGGTTTTGTACATCGCCTTTTTCCAGCAAGCTAACATCAACAGCGTTTACTTTCGCCAAAAGCGTTTTGGCACTTTCATAACGCGCGGTGTAGTCGCCCAGCGATTCTTTTGCCAACGTGCGTGCATGCCGGCTGTCACCAACTTGTTGTGCTATCTGTGGCGAGAAATCTAACACGTGCTCCCAATATTCAGAAAATAACGCTTCCAGGACTGTCGTTACGTCAGACATGATGCTCTCCAAATTATTTATATCAGTACGTGGTTAGCGGTCGATTTTTTTGTAGTATCGGCAGAATCTGCAGCGCCCGCTTTCAGAATCTCTTGCATGATTTCGCCGGCTCGCGTATAGCCCACAACATGCCCCTCACCCTCAAAAATAAAGGCTTTAGCGCCTTGAATTTCCTGACAGACTCGTTCGGCAATCGCTAAGGGAACATTGACATCTTCGGTGCCGTGCCACACTTGTACCGGCGCTCGAATGTCCGACAACGAGAAGCCCCATGGGCGGCCGAATATCTGCATTTCCTGCGCAGCACCTTGGGGGCCCTGGCGTACTGAGTCGAGAAATGCCTCCAAGGTCAATTCTGTTAACCACGGCGCGGACTCGCTGACCGCCCTATCCGCTTCCGGCGCTGCATCTAATTGCTTCTGAATCCATTTTTCGCGGCGCTTTGGATCGGCAAGGCTATTGGCCATGTTGCGCATGGCAAAGCGAAGCAGCCACGGCGCTTTTTGCACCAGCCAGAATAAGCGGCGGTTTAACGGTTTCATGCCCTTGCGAACCCATTCTTCATGGCCGGGGCCCATGCCAGATACATCCAGCGCAACGGTCAGGCGCTCTGGCATTCCCCAGGCAAGCGCCAGTACGTGCGGCCCACCACCGGACTCGCCCATTGCGGCAAACCGGTCAATTCCAAGATGATCGGCCAACGCAGTAATATCACGCGGCCAGTCTGTGAGTCGGCGCCCCGGCATAAAATCAGAATGTCCGTAGCCGGGCTTATCGCCGGAAATAAAACGGACGCCAGCTTGCTTCGCTGCTTCGTCGTAAAGAATACCCAATAGTCCAGAGGCTGGCGTGCCTGTGATATAAATGCAGGGTA
>NZ_JBVBUV010000117.1:0-6839 GCF_057445395.1 Litorivivens sp. | reverse complement strand
CGACCAGCCTCGACTGTCGGATGACGTTCTCGCAGTGTGTCGAGCAGGGCGTTATAGAGCAGCTGGGCGTCAGCCGGGCTAGCTGCAGTGGAGAAACCGGGGCGCAAGCCTTTGCGGGTATCGGCGGCAAGGGTAAATTGGGACACCAGCAACAGGCCACCATCGATGTCCCGCAGCGACGCATTCATCCGCCCTTCTTCATCGGCAAACAGGCGATAGTTGAGTAGTCGCTCGGCCACTTTTTCCAGGAGTAACGGAGTGTCATTGCGCTCTACGCCGAGGAACACCAACATGCCCTGATCGATAGCACCCACCTCCTCTTCGTCGACGCAGACACGAGCATGGCGGACACGCTGAATTAAAGCTTTCACTGACGGGAGTACCTTATGCTGAGCGGTCAGTCAGCCATTGCAGCATATCCCGCGTGGCGTGAACAAGGGCATCACTCATGGCGGGTTCAAAAGCCGAGTGGCCGCCATCGCGAATGATGCGCAATTCACTTTCAGGCCAGGCCGCGTGCAGGCTCGCAGCGTTTTCCAGCGGGCAGACCATATCGTAGCGTCCGTGCACAATGATGCCTGGAATGCCCTGGAGACTGGCGGCGTTGTCGAGCAACTGATTTTCTGCCAGAAAGCCCTTGTTTACAAAATAGTGGGTTTCAAGCCGGGCCATGGCGAGCGCGTTGTGCGCTTCGTTGTTGGATTTCAGTTCTCCCGGGTGTGGGCGCAGGCTGGCGCAGGTAGCCTCCCAGTTTGCCCACGCGCGAGCGGCACTCATGCGCTCTATATCGTTGCTTACCTGCAGTTCCCGGTAATAACCGCCGATCAAATCGTCTTTATCGGGGGCATGCGCAAGCAGCTCATCCCACGCATCCGGAAATACCCGGTTGGCGCCGTCGCGATAAAACCAGTCCAGGTCGCGTTGCCGGCAAAGGAAAACACCGCGCAGTACCATGCCGCTTACCCGCTCTGGACGGGATTGGGCGTAGGCCAGCGCAAGGGTAGCACCCCAAGAGCCGCCAAACAGCAGGCAGCGTTCAATGCCGAGGCTATCGAGCAAACGGTCAATATCGTTTAATAAATCAGTCAGGGTGTTGTTGGCGATTTCTGCATGCGGTGTCGAGTGGCCGGAGCCGCGCTGATCAAAAAGAATTATCCGGTAAGCTTCCGGGTCAAAAAAGCGTCGACTGTTGTGATTGCAACCCGCGCCGGGACCACCGTGAAGAAACAGCACTGGCGCGCCATCCGGACTGCCGCTTTCCTCACAATACAGTACGTGCGGTGAATCCACCGGTAACTGGAAGGTGCGATAGGGTTTTATTTCTGGATACAGGGGTAGCACTGAATACCTCAAGCACAGCTGCTATTAAAGCTTAGCCTATGCTGGCGGTTTCAGCGAGGACGTTTTGGAGCAGCAGTGGGCGCGGCTTAGCCGCACCCACTGCTTTACTTAGCGAACAAGTGGCAAACCTCCTGACTGGCTTTAACCTTTGGCAGCGTTACCGGCACGCTTGCGCTCGTGCTCTTTCAGCAGTTTTTTGCGCAGACGAATACTTTCCGGTGTAACTTCGACCAGCTCATCGTCTTCGATAAACTCAAGCGCCTGCTCAAGCGTATGACGCACTGGCGGTGACAAGGTCAGCGCTTCATCGGTACCCGATGCACGGACGTTGGTCAGCTGCTTGGCCTTGGTGGGGTTAACCACAAGGTCGTTGCTGCGCGAGTGCAGACCGATTATCTGGCCTTCATACACTTCTTCACCGTGACCCAGAAACAGTCTGCCGCGATCCTGCAGGTTAAACAGGCCATAGCTGAGGGTCTTACCCTGCACCATAGACACCAGCACGCCGTTGTTACGGCCGCCAACGTCACCCATTTTAACCGGACCATAATGATCAAAAATGCTGGTCAGAATGCCGGAACCCGAGGTCAGGGTCATAAACAGCGAACGGAAACCGATCAAACCGCGTGACGGAACAATGAACTCCAGTTTTACCCGGCCCTTGCCATCTGGCTGCATGTTGGTCATTTCAGCTTTGCGCAGACCCAGCTCTTCCATGACCGAGCCCTGATGCTGCTCTTCCACATCGATCACGACCTGCTCAAAGGGCTCGTGAATCTCACCATTAACTTCTTTTTGCACCACTTCCGGACGCGATACGCCAAGCTCAAAACCTTCGCGGCGCATGTTTTCAATCAACACCGACAGGTGCAATTCACCCCGGCCCGAAACAATGAACTTGTCCGGCGTATCGCCCGGACGCACGCGCAGAGCCACGTTGTGGATCAGCTCCTGCTCAAGACGCTCGGAAATATTGCGGGTGGTGACGTACTTGCCTTCTTTGCCGGCAAACGGCGAGTCGTTGACCTGGAAGGTCATGCTGACGGTCGGTTCGTCGACTGTCAGTGCTGGCAGTGCTTCTACCGCCTCTGGAGAGCAGAGGGTGTCGGAAATACTCAGGCCTTCGATACCGGTAATACAGACGATATCGCCGGCGCGGGCTTCCTGCACTTCCACCCGTTCCAGACCAAGGTAACCCATTACCGAGAGCACGCGGCCTTTGCGCGTCTTGCCGTGACGGTCAACCACCACCAGCTGCTGGCTGGGGCGCAAGGTGCCGCGAGTAATGCGGCCAACCCCAATAACGCCAACATAGCTGGAGTAATCCAGGGCAGAAATCTGCATTTGCAGCGGCGCGTCGACATCGACTTCCGGCGGGCTAACCCGGTCGACAATCATTTCAAACAGGGGCGTCATGTCTTCGGCCAGCTCGTCGGCTTCCGGGCCGGCGTAGCCATTGAGGGCAGACGCGTAAACGATCGGGAAATCCAGCTGCTCGTCAGTGGCACCCAAACGATCGAAAAGATCAAATACCTGATCGATTACCCAGTGCGGACGCGCGCCTGGACGGTCAATCTTGTTCACCACCACAATCGGCTTAAGGCCGCGCTCAAAAGCTTTCTGGGTAACGAAACGGGTCTGCGGCATGGGGCCATCCACCGCGTCGACCAACAGCAGTACACTGTCGACCATCGACAGCACCCGCTCGACCTCGCCACCAAAATCCGCGTGTCCGGGCGTATCCACGATATTGATGCGGTAGCCGTTCCAGTTGATAGCGGTATTTTTGGCAAGGATAGTAATACCGCGTTCGCGCTCCTGGTCGTTGGAGTCCATGATGCGCTCGGCGCCTTCACTGCGGCGATCAAGTGTACCGGACTGGCTGAGGAGTTTATCGACCAGGGTGGTTTTACCATGGTCAACGTGGGCGATAATCGCGATATTGCGTAACTTTTCGATCATTGAGAGTCTCTGTGGGGCGTGCCCCGAAATTGCGAGGCCTTTCTGGCGTCGTTGAAAATACGGATGTCGTGGGAAGCGTCGTCTGTCAGAATCGGTCTTCACCGGCTCGCCGGTCGCGAGCGGCGCGCATTATAGCCCATAAAACAGTCAACTGCCTTGGGTTAAGCGTGTTAATCCCGTTACAATCCGTCCAAATTAAAACTAAAGCCTACCTAAATGACTCATAACGCGACCGTAAAAGACAACTGGACCAAGCGCTGGACCTTTATTCTTGCCGCTACCGGGTCCGCTGTTGGTCTTGGCAATATCTGGAAATTCCCTTATATAACAGGCGAGTACGGCGGTGGCGCCTTCGTACTAATCTATCTTGCCTGCATTTTACTGGTCGGCGTGCCGGTGATGATTGCTGAAGTTATGCTGGGTCGAAGCACACGCGCAAATCCGGTAGACGCAATGCTGATTCTGACCGAGCGGGAAAATGCACCCAAGCTGTGGAGCATTGTGGGTATCGGCGGCGTTATTGGCGGCCTGCTGATTCTGATGTTTTACAGTGTTGTGGCTGGCTGGGCGCTGGATTACAGCTGGCAAAGCCTGACCGCTCAGTATGACGGTTTACCCGCACCAGCCATCGAGGCTAATTTCGACGATGTGGCGGGCAGTTTCGCCCGGCAATGGGGCTGGCAGAGCCTGTTTGTGCTACTTACAGGCGGTGTTATCGCGGCGGGTGTAACCGGCGGCATTGGCCGTGCGGTCGAAATTTTGATGCCTTTGCTGATTGTTTTTCTTCTTATTCTGCTCGGCTACAGCTGGGCCACGGGTGATTTCATCACCAGCCTGAAATTCATGTTTACGCCAGACTTCTCAAAACTCACCACAGAAGCGGTATTGGTTGCCCTCGGGCACGCCTTCTTTACATTGAGTTTGGGGATGGGAGCGATCATGGCCTACGGTGCGTACATGCCAGGCGAGCACTCCATTGGCAAAACCGTCATCACCATTGGCTTTTTGGACACAGCCATCGCACTTATAGCCGGCATGGCTATCTTTCCGCTGGTCTTTGCCAACAACCTTGAACCCAGCTCCGGCCCTGGCTTGATGTTTGTTTCACTGCCGATTGCCTTCGCCCACATGCCGGGCGGCATGGTGTTTGGCAGTATTTTCTTTATTCTGGTCAGCATAGCCGCACTAAGTTCGTCTATTTCCCTGATTGAACCCGGGGTGGCCTGGCTTGAGCGACACGGCATACACCGCAAGGTGGGCACCACCGGCGCGGCGCTGATTGGCTGGCTTGGCGGCATTGGCTGCATTTACTCCAGTGATTTCTTCAACTCGCTGGATCACATCACAGCTAACTACATTTTGCCTCTGGGCGGCCTGCTGATTGCGCTATTTGCCGGCTTCGTGATGAGCCGCGACCATGTGAAAGAGGGTGTCCGCTTCGATACCGACACCTTCTTTAGCCTGTGGTACTTCGCGCTGCGCTATATCGCACCGCTCGGTATTCTCATTGTCTTTCTGCATAGCGTCGGCCTGATCTAATGCTCAAACCGCTGCATGTGTTTATTGGCTTTTGCCTGCTGGTCTTTGGCGGGCTCTACTATTACGCCACCGAACAGGATGACAAACACTCCGCCCAAGCGCGCCTTTACCTTGAAGATGCGCTCAGCGAGATCTCCAGCTGGCAACCAGAAGCCTTGCGCCACCACCTGACCCCCGCAGCCCGCGAGGCGGTCAGCAATGAGCAGCTTTATCAGGTACTTGAGCAGTACCGGCCGCTAGGCAAATTCAAAAGCCTGCACAGCCTACAGTTTTCAACTCTGACGGCAGCATTGTCGGTATTTGGTGAAGAACAGCGCCTGAGCTACAGCTTTCCGGCACGATTTGAGAATGGGGAGGCTTTGGTGACCGCGACACTGGCGGTTCACGAGGGGCAATTCCGGCTCTATAACTTCAGCATTCGCCGATCCGAGAGCTGACAGGGCGCGCCTAACGTCCATCAAGACATTCGGCGCGCTGAATTGGCTCAGCCTTCGCTGCCTTCTTCTTTTTCGATACCCAGCAACTCAACTTCAAAGATAAGTGCCTGGTTTGGGCCAATCGCACCCTGAGTGCCGCCGGGGCCATAGGCCAGATCAGAGGGAATGTAGAGTTCCCACTTGCTGCCCACCGGCATCAGCTGCAGTGCCTCGGTCCAGCCGGCAATTACACCATTGACCGGGAAAGTAATGCTCTCACCGCGCGCATAGGAGCTGTCAAATTCGGTACCGTCAATTAAGGTGCCGCGATAGTGCACTTCGACCACGTCATCAGCTGCAGGCTTGGCGCCATCGCCGTTATCAATCACCTTGTACTGCAGCCCACTTTCCAGTGTAACTACACCGTCCTTTTTGGCATTTTCTGCCAGATAGGCTTCTGAGGCCACGCGATTTTTCTCAGCGTCCTGCTCGGCCTGGGCCTGCATTTCAGCCATTTTCTTTTGCTGATAACCCTGCAGGGTAGCCATCATGTCCTCTTCGGACATCTTCAGCTCACCACCGTCGATACCATCACTGACACCAGCGCTAAAGGCGGCCACGTCCAGCTCCATGTTTTGACCGATGCGCTTACCCAAGTCCACACCAAAGCTGTAGCTCACTTTTTGCATTTCTGAATCGAGCTTCACCTCCGCCGGGGCAGAGGCATCCTTGCCATCACAGGCGGCCAAAACAGTGGCCAGGGTCGCTACGGCGAAGACTTTTCTTTTCATTCCAGTACCTTCTCGTCTACTCTTAGGAGAATTTCGTGCCGTGATACAGCACAACAGGGGCAACAGTCTGCCACAAATTAGGGGCCGGACAATAGCTATAGTGCGTCAAGTTTGTATAATGGAATTGATGTTTTTTTGAACATTTTCGGAAGGTTAGGAAGCATGCCAGGCAATAATAAAAAGGCAGGCAGCGTCGAAGCACTGGAAAAAAAGCTGGCTGCCTTGCGAGAAAAGCTGCTGAACACCCAGGCTCAGCAGCTAAAAAAGGCGCAGAACGCCGCCGAAAAGGCGGGTAATGACGTCCAAAAGCTTAAAACTGCGCTGAAAACGTCGCAGCAAAAATTGCGCGCGGCAAAAACGCCTGCACAGACCAAGAGCGCCCAGACAGCGCTAACCAAGGCAGAGAAAGCTCTGACTGCCGCCGAGGCGACAGCGGCTGAAGCCAACGTTAAAATTGCCGAGATAAAGGCGGAAATAGAGCGGGAAAAAGCGGCCCATGCCGCCGAACAGGCAGCTATCAAAAGCATGCCGAAAGCCAAGGCTGCCGCCAAAAAGGCGCCGCCAGCTAAGAAAGCACCTGCAGCCAAGAAGGCGGCGCCCAAAAAGGCCGCGCCAAAGGCCAAAGCAGCTCCTGCGCAGCCCAAAGCCACCCCCGCGAAAGCCAAGGCAGCAAAGAGCGAGCCCGCCAGCAAAGCCGAGAGCGCTAAGACTGCACCAGCGAAAAAGGCCCCAGCGAAGGCAAAGGCCGCAGCTAAAGCGGCAAAGCCAGCAAAACCCGCGCCGGTTGCAC
>NZ_JBVBUV010000116.1:0-7151 GCF_057445395.1 Litorivivens sp. | reverse complement strand
CCCAATTCATAGCTGTATTCGTGCAAGCCAGACTTGAGCAGTCGCGAACTTGCGTAGAAGGGCCTGCTGACGACGGACTCACGGCCGAACAAATCGCGGGTGACAACCCGCATTTCACCAGCGCCGGTCACAACCGGTACCTCAGTAATGGCGAACGGTCCGGGCTCGACCGGGGCACTGGAGCGCCGCGCATTATTAACGAAGATATCGACGGTTGATGGCACCACTGTTTCCCCGGCAATGAGCTCTGTCGGAAAAGTGATAAAGCCAGGTTGGGTTGAGAAATCTGTTCCCCACTTGAGGCCGCCAAATCGCGCTGGCCGTCCCCAGGCGCCGGCCTCGCTCAACGCGTCGCCAATAATCATCGAGCGCATCTGCTCGGGCCAGTCTATGCGCAGGTTGGTTTCAAGTCGCACGGCGTTTCGCTCGGCGCTGGTGATATCCCTGACCAGATGCTGACTTGAGAAAAACCCTCTTCCGGCGAAAGCGCCCAGCTCAAACTGTCCGCTTAAACGGTCGCTGCCGTCGCTGTGCGAGCCAAACAGCGCGTAGTTCAGCATGGCTCCGCGCTGGTCGAAGTCCGGTTCAACGAGAACGCTGTCGTCGCCTGTCACGCGGCTTGGTTCGAAGGCACCCGCCCGGGCGTAAAGTGCCAGCGACTGCTGCTGAGGATCAAACATCGGCAGCACCTCATCGAGCCCGTCGACAGCGTAGAGATTGTCGCCGGCCACAGGTGTCTGCGGAGTGCGCAGTTTAAATGTATGCAGGGTCTTATCGTCGAGATAAAAGCGCTGTTGGTCGTCGCGATAGGCTTTTACCAATGCGGGCCGGCGAGATTCGTTTACATTGAGCTCAACCCAGGTTTCCTCTACGTCGCTTTCGGATGTTGCCGGGCGGGTGTCAATGCTGATCAGCTGCCAGAGTGGGTCTACATCCAGGCGATAAGGCCAAAGAGTGTCGATAACAAGGTAGCGCTGTCCCGCAACAATCAGTGGCACAAGATCTGGCAGTGGTAGGCCAAGGGCGCGCACATCGGCACTGGCAATCAGCCAGCGATCGTGCTGCTGTAATAGCGTTACTTGTCGTTCGGTTTTCTGCTGATTCAAAATGACTCGAACAGGCACTTCCCTGATTTCCCTGTTACCCAAAGGAATCGATCGGCGCGGCGGTTGGTAGGGGTTGGAGGACACGGTTTCGGCATCGCTCGGCATGGGCGCGGAGTCACGCTGCACGGAAACCCTGCCTTGTTTCCTGTCGGCGGATATCTGGTAGCCAGTTAGACCATTGAGCGGCAGGTAGAGGTAGCCATTAACCTCGATGCTATCTCGCAGCGAAATTGGCAGGCCGACGGCGAGCAGATCAACGGCGCGCAAGTACACATTGTCATCGGCATCTGCCAGTACCTGAATTGTGTGTTGGACCGGCTTACCATTGATGAACAATTCGACGGCCAGCGGTGACAATGTGCTCGGGCCGACCCAGGGCAGCGGCTTGATGTCTGCGTTTGACGATAGCACGAAGCTCGCAAGAACCGATGCCAGCAACCCGCGTGATCGTCCCATGGTGGTGCTCTGGCATTCCTACTGAACCAGCGCGCGAGCGCGCTGTTCGTTGCGCTCGCTGATCACAACGATATCCAGTGTATCGCCAATGTCTGGCAGACTCTCGGGCTGTAACCGCCATTCCTGACGAGCGCCGGCCAATACATAGCGAAGCTTCGCTCCGGCGCCCAGATCACGCTCGTCATTCATGACACGCCAGGAGGTAAATTTGAAGTGGCTGCTTCCGCGGTTGGCGACAGACAACATCAGCGTCTGATCATCGACTTTTCTGGCAGACCATTCCAGCCGGGCAGTACCCGATTGAGCAGGTTGTACGAATAGTGGCAGGCTCATGTTCAGTGCCAGTTGCAAGCCCTGCCCGGCCGTAGAGGTCGCGGGAATTTCCTGTAGCAGCAGGCGGTAGGCTTGCTCTTCATCGCGACCGTGTGCAGAGCGCAGGCCCACGCGCACGATTTGTGACCCGCCCGGAGCGATAGTAAATGTGGGCGGAACGGCAATGATGTCACGGGTTTCATTCAGTTCGTCTTCACCGTTTGGCTGGGCCCACTGTTTTACGGCCAGTTGCAGCGTTACTGGTTTCTGATCGCGGTTGCGAACGTTCAACGTGGTGGCAGGGCTCGCTGAAGATAGTTCAACCAGTACCGGGTGAACCGAATAGGAACCGGCTGCCGCAAGGGGCGCAGCCAGCCAGCAGATGAGCGCGACGCTCCAGACATGGGGCTTGCGCATCATCGCTGTGATCTCAGTAGTTGACGGTTACGTTAATGGTATCGGAATAGCTGCCAGTTTGGGTTTCCTGCTGGCCCGAGGGAATCCTACCGTAAACCGTTAAGGGGATACCCAGTCCGGTACCGGTACCGGTCACATCGTTGGTGCCGCTGGTTTCACCCCATACGGATGTGCGAAGTGCATCGCTGTAAAGTTGGTAGGACAGGAAGTTAGAGGCACCGTCAGTCATACGGCGAGTGCTCACGCTGCCGTCGCTGCTGTTGGCACCGTCATCCAGTTCCACCGAGTAGCTGGTGCCGAGGGAGCAGGTTACGGTTACCGCACCGGTAGCGTCGATGTTCAGGTTGCTAACAGGTTCAACATCGCCGAAAGCGAGATTGTTAGCGCTGACGGAGCAGGAGTCTACGACGGAAGCCGTAACATCGAAGGTCGTGGTAGCCGAAGCCTGGGCGAATACATTGCTGCTGGTCAGGCTTAACGTCAGCAGAAACACCGCTGCGGCCAGTGATCTGATCAATCTCATCATTACCTCTCCTTTCATACTTAGTCAGGATCGATAAGCAACTCGCTCCCGGACACAGTTTCACTCCGAAGCCTAGACAAGCAGGGCACAAGGTTGAATACGAGATACTACCTACCGCTGTTTCGCCGGGCGGAATTAACCCGCAGCGCAGCGCGCATTGCTGCGGGGAGGCGATCGCTCCAGCAGCGGTAAAATAAGTTTTATCGGGCATCTACTACAATCGGGATATTCGGCGTAGACTAATTTCGCCGTGCGGCTGGCACGGCTTTCAGCGCACAGCTTGTGCAGGAGAACATCATGTCAAAAGGCATGGACAGAAAGAAAGAAGTGAAGAAAAAACCCGTCAAAACCCTGAAACAACGCCGCGCCGAAAAAGCAGTCAAGAAAAGCTAGTTTCGCGCCGCCCTCGGCAGCATTGTCGGGGGCAAGTTACTCCTCGCCTGATTTTTTCTGACGCTGCCGCTTTGACCAAAAACATCTACGGCTATATGTAATACTTCCTCGTGACGGTGCTTGCCAAAGCCCTCCCATCGTGCCCGGGTGTCGCCGGAAATTGTCTGTCCAGCTGAAAGGCGATCTGTCAGTAGATTAGACACCAATGTGATTTATTTTCAGGCGCGGCGCGTTCGTGATTTGAGCGTGGTCGTCAAAGCGGTATGTGGCACACCACCTGGTAGCGGCGATATCAAACAGTTATCCTTTGGGCCGCGTCTGTGCGTCGCAAGTGATTGAATAAATTAAGTTTACCTTTAACTCAGACGCTTCTATCTCCTACCAAAAAGCCACTAAGTGCATGCGGTGAAACTGACGCCCGCATAAAAAGCTCGGTACCCTCGCCAAAGTAATTGCTCCCTCATTCAATTAGTCTTTGGTATCGAAATTAGCAATATAGACGGTTTGAACCGTGTTTGGTTTGGCTAAACGCATTCTGAGGTCCGGAGATAGTCAGAAACAGGGCGGATTGCTAGCAACACGTTTGCCAGACCTCTTTGTCGGAGAGCATAAGTGCGAGATGTAGCGAAAGTAGCGGTAGTCGCAGTTTGTATTTCTGGTGTTGCATATGGCGATGCTGAGCAAAAACAGACCCGAAAATTAGAGGAAGTTCTTGTTACCGCCAATAAGCGTAGTCAGAGCATTTCTTCCATAGCGGGAGCTGTCAGCGCCATCGACAAAGCGATGCTCGAGCAAACCGGCGCGAACGATCTGTCTGAATATTTAACGCTATCGGCAGGCGTGAACTTCAATAGCAGTACGCCAGGCCTTTCCGTGATTACTATTCGCGGTGTGTCGTCGGACACCTTTCCGGGCCAGTCTCAAACGGCGGTGGGTGTGTACTACGATGATGTGCCGTTAACGGACCCCGCTGCGCCGATGGTTGTGCCAGACATCGATTCTTTTGATGCTGACCGCGTAGAGATACTGCGTGGGCCACAAGGTGCACTGTATGGTTCGGCATCTATGGGGGGAGCGGTCAATTATATTCCGATGACGCCCAACAGCGATGACATTGAATTCGCCGCGCAACTGACGGCTACGGACAGGGTAAACAGCTCAGTAGGCACCAGCCGTAAAATGATGGTCAATATTCCTTTGATCTCAGAAGTCCTTGGCTTTCGAGCGGTTAGTCATTACACGCGAACGCGGGGCTATATCGATAACATTGGCACCGGCCAGGATGAAGCCAACGAAGTTATCACCCGCGGTGGGCGGGCTGCACTGGAATGGGAGGTGAGTCCCAATGCCCTACTGCGCCTATTTGGTATGTATCAGACGATTGATGTCGCGGACACGGGATACATGGACGAACGGTTGGGTGATCTCAAAAAGGAAACGACCCAACCAGAACCCACGGAAACCGAGCTGGAGGTGCTGGGCGTTCGCTATGAACACACCTTTGACGAGTACGGTGATGTCATCTTTATCGGTAGCTATCAGGATAAATCGAGCTACCTGTCTGTCGACGGTGCTACGGCACTTGGCATTCAGGACACCGGGCAGGGCATTATCCTGGAACAAGGCGGCATAGTTAATGGGTATAGCGCTGAAATCCGCTTTGTCTCACCACCAAACGATACCTTCGAATACCTTCTTGGCCTTTCATACAGCGATCGAGATGAAGATTTTTTCGTCGTGCTGGACTCTGCTACCCTGGCGGAGAGTTCTGCTGCCGTAATAGCGTTATCACAGCAGCTCGGCGTCGCGTTACCTTCAACCATCACCGCGGGCACCACAGTCTTTCGTGAAAAGGTATTGATCAATGCACCGGAAGAAGCGGCGTTCTTTGAGGGCAGCTGGCAATTCATTGACCACGTAAGACTGGTTGCTGGTGGTCGTTACTACAACAACCGAGTCGATAGTGAAATTTTGGGTGAGGGGCTTCTGTTCCTGACAGATGGCGGCACTGAATTTTATGAAGCCCGTTCAAATTCTGGCGAGGGTTTTAATCCCAAGGTATCCCTTTCCTGGGAACCGACAGATGACATCTTGCTGTATGGCTTGTATTCCCGTGGTTACCGGTTGGGTGGGCCAAATTTGACGCCAAATAATGCGGTGTTCAATACCAAACAGAATTATGAAGCAGACGAAGTAAAAAACTATGAGTTAGGCTTCAAATCTTTCTGGTTTGACGAGCGACTCTCAGTGGATATCGCCGCCTTCTATATCGATTGGCGGGATATGCAGCTGGTAACTGCAGACGATAAAGGCACCTTCAAATACCTCGACAATGCAGGTGATTCCGAAATCAAGGGTGTAGAGCTTTCACTTGCGCTGGTGCCGTTCGATTTTATCAATACACGTACAACATTAACCTGGCTTGATGCCAGACTTGCTGAAGATTATGACCCGCAAAATGGACGCCCGCCTGCACAAGCGGGGGATCGGTTGCCGGGCTCTCCACAGTGGGCTGCCAGCAATACGATAAACCTTGTCTGGAATTCGCATGCATGGCAACCCGCATTCACGCTTGTGCATCGCTACGAAGGTGAATCGTCGACAAACTTATCCTTTCAGGACATTAAAAAAGGTGACTATCACTTGCTGGATGCGCGTCTGTCTTTAACGATTGGCAACTTTTCAGTAAGCGCATTTGGTAAGAACCTGGAGGACAAACGCGGTGTCACGGCGTCCAATAACTATGCCGGTAATAACGGTACAGTTTTGTCGCACAAATACATCACGCCACCTCGCAGTTTCGGGGTTCAGTTTGACTATAACTTTGCGCCGTAACGTTTGGGGAGAAACAATGACTACGATGAAGCAACCGCCGGTTAATATTGTTCAGCTAAATGATGGGCGCAACCTGGCCTGGTATGAGTACGGTGACCCAGCAGGTTTACCCTGCATTTATATCACAGGCACGCCAGCCTCTGGACTATTGGGTATTCTTTACGACGAAGCAGCGAAGCAAGCTGGCGTCCGTTTTATTTCCGTCGATAAGCCCGGCTACGGACATTCTGATTTTATGCCGGGGCGCCGACTCACAGACTGGCCGCGTGATATTGCTGCGTTGGCCGATCATCTTGGAATTGACCGGTTTGCCGCAATGGGCGAGTCCGGTGGTGGGCCGCACGTACTGGCGCTTGCCTGGGGAATGCCTGAGCGCCTGACCCTTGCGCTGGATCTCTCAGGCATGGGCCCCGGCCATGAAGAATGGGTGCGCAAGGGAATGAAACCGTTAAACCGCCGGTTATTCTGGCTGGCGCAAAAAGCACCGTGGCTGCTTCGCTTTGCCATGCGCCATATGGCCAATAGCCTTGCCGATCCAAAGCGCCGCGAAAAATGGATTCAGAAGCAATTAGATGCAGCGCCGGAAGCGGATAGGGCGGTCAGTGAGTCCGCGCCGGGGTTAACAGAATTGACCCTGGAGGCATTTCTCGACTCAGTACGCCAGGGCCCCCAAGGTGCTGCGCAGGAAATGCAGATATTCGGACGCCCATGGGGCTTCTCTTTGTCGGACATACGAGCGCCGGTACAAGTGTGGCACGGCACCGAAGATGTCAATGTTCCCATTGCGATTGCCGAACGAGTCTGTCAGGAAATTCAAGGCGCTAAAGCCTTTATCTTTGAGGGTGAGGGGCATGTTGTGGGCTATCCGCGAGCCGGCGAAATCATGCAAGAGATCGTGAGTTCGTACGCTGCCGATCCTGTCGATGCTGCGAAAAATACGACCACTAATCACGTGTTGATATAAAGGAGTGAAACGTGTCTGAGTTAGCGAAAAATCTGGAATCGTTATTTTCCGAATATTGGGAACACGTGTTGGAGTTCTCGCCACAGATAGCACAACAAGTTGGTGACAGCCGGCATGCACGCACGTTGGCAAAAGAATCGCTGGG
>NZ_JBVBUV010000115.1:0-7337 GCF_057445395.1 Litorivivens sp. | reverse complement strand
TCAAGGACGGCGACGACTACATCATCAATGGCTCCAAGACCTTTATCACCAACGGCCAGCACGCCGACCTGGTGGTGTTAGTTGCCAAAACCGATCCTTCAGCTGGCGCCAAGGGCACCAGCCTGTTTCTGGTAGAGGCCGGCACTCCCGGTTTCGAGAAAGGCAAAAACCTTAACAAGATCGGCCTGAAAGCTCAGGACACCTCGGAGCTCTTCTTTCAAGACGTTCGCGTCCCCAAGGAAGCCCTGCTCGGTGAAGAGGGCATGGGTTTTGTCTACTTGATGCAGGATTTGCCTCAGGAGCGCCTCAACATCGCCATCCTGGCCATTCACAGCTCTCAGGCAATTCTGGAAAAGACCATTGAGTATGTGACTGAGCGCAAAGCCTTCGGCAAATCCATCGCAACTTTCCAGAACACCCAGTTCAAACTGGCTGAGCTCGACACCGATCTCACTTCCGCCACGGTCTTCATTGATCGCTGCCTGGAACTGCATATCGATGAAAAGCTCGACGCGGTCACCGCTGCCAAAGCCAAAATGCTCAGCACCGATCTGCAAGGCAAAGTCATGGATGAGTGCCTGCAGTTGCACGGTGGCTATGGCTACATGTGGGAATACCCGGTCGCCCGCGCCTGGGCCGACGCCCGTGTACAGCGCATCTATGGCGGCACGAACGAAATCATGAAGCTGATCATCGGTCGCGAACTGGTGAAGTAAGCTACCCAGAGACGCCAGCATCTGCTGGTGTCTCTATTTTTCTAGAGCCAAAAGGAGGAGCACCACCCGGCAACACCTTAATTGACGCAGTTTGTCATACAAACTCCGGCCATACGGCCACTATAAAAGTAACAAAAGAAAAAGGAGAAACGTATGAAGATGCGAACCAGGCTGACAACAGCCTTGATGGTGATATGCAGTGTATTCACCATGTCCGCACAGGCACGCGATGCCAATAAAACCACCTACCCCATTGTATTTGCCCACGGCATGGCCGGCTTTGACGATATACTCGGCTATGACTACTGGGGCGACGACTATGGCGTTTACGTATTGGACACCTGCAGCTGGGGTGAATACTACTGCAACCACGACATTAACTCGCAGCAGGAATCTTTTGTTGCCTCGGTAACGCCCTTCGCTAGCTCAGAGCAACGCGGCTACGAACTCTACCAGGATATTCAGAATTACCTCGCCTCATCCGGGCACAGCTACGTTAACGTCATCGGTCACTCACAAGGCGGCCTTGATCTGCGTAAAGCAGCCAAACTGTTGCACGATAACCGCGGTTATCGGGTGGTCAAATACGCCATCAGTATTTCCTCACCTCACCGTGGCTCACCCATTGCGCAATATGTGCTGAATTTGCAGCCTGGCGTCACCACCATTCTGGAAACACTGGCCGAGTATTTTGGCAATGTGATCTATGGTGGCGGTAACGACGCGATTGCCGCGCTCAAGCAGCTGGTGAACCACGACTACGACCCCAATGACGGTGTAACAACCGGCACGTATGCCTTTAACCAGGCTTACCCCGCCGGAACCGCCAACATCGAGCGCTCTCGCAGCTTCCTGACCGGACAGGATAACGGCAACATGAATCCGGCGCTGTACCTGCTTAAAGAGCTCTGGACAGAAATCGACGGTGACGGCTACGCAAGCTATGACGCCAACGGCGACGGCGCACTGGGCACAGGAGACGGAAACGCCAGCGACAACGATGATGACGGTCTTGTGGGCATCAACTCCCAGCAAATGGGTTACCGGCTCGAGTATTGGGAATGCTATGGCTGCCTCGACTATGTCTGGACCCAGACCAACACCGGCTACGTTGCAGATCTGAACGCGCCTAACGCCACTCAGATGACCTCCCACGCCTGGAAAATCAATCAGGATCACTTGGATATCATCGGCGTACCGCCCGATACCTTTGATGAAATGGAATTCTACGCTGCCATCACCGACTTCATTGCCGACAACGGGTTGTAAGCGGAGGTATTATGGCGAACAAGGTTCCGGCCATATTGATCACCAGTGCAGCGGCAGCTGCACTGGTTTTCACTTTCTGGCCAAGTAACGAATCCACGGCCACACTGCAGCCAACACGCGAGGCTACGGCAGAACAGGCCATTCCTGAATACCAGAATGAGGCGCCCACCGCGGCGGCCACAGAACCAAAATGGAGTAGCGACGAAGAGCGCAACGCTTTTTTTGTCGCCGATATGCAAAGCCGGTTTGCCCCGCACATTCATATACAACATGCGCAAATACGCTTTCTCGAGCAGCTCATTTCCTATTTGAAAGCGCACTATCCCGACGATTGGCGGGAACGGGTTGCAGCCTTCCTCAATGCCAGCTTTCCCGAATTGGCGGCAAGCCTGCAGAATAAATTCGAGTCACTGGAACGCTACAACGAATGGCTGCTGGTGGACCGGAAACAATTGCAACAAATGACCCCTGAAGAGCGCCGTCAGGCATTGTGGGATAAACGCTATGCAGCCTTTGGTGAAGACGCGGAAAAAATCTGGGCCGCCGAGTTGCGTAACCAGAAAATCTCGGAGACGCTCGCAAGAATCGATCAGGACAAGGACGCTGATCTGCAAACAAAACTCGACGCTTTGATGGATAGCGTGCAGGAAAGTTACGGCGAACACAGCGATAAATTCATTGAAACCCGACAGACCGAACTACTGAGCAAATTCGTAGAGTTGCCGTCCGTGCAGTCAACCCTTAGAGCGATGCCGGCCCCTGAGCGACGTCGGGAGCTACGCAAGGTACGGGCAGCTTTAGGAATGAATGCGGACGCCCTGGATCGCTGGGAAAACCTGGATGAAAAACGGGATATTGCTTGGGAAGCCGGGCAGACTTACATGGCCGAACGGCAGAAAATACTAAGCGAATACGATGGTCATCAGCAGGAACAAGCATTGTATGCCTTGCAGAATGACGTTTTTGGTCATGATGCCGAACTTATCCGCCAGGAAGAAACCGCAGGCTTCTACCGATATAAGGGTGAACGACGAATCGGCCGCGAATAAAAAGCCGGTTCGCCGGCTTTTTTTACGACATCGTTTTGTTGAAATCCCAGTAGGCTTTCAGAGACACCAGTTTGCCTTCGTCATTGGCCGTGTAAACCACGACCATTTGCATTTCCACGACGGTATCGCCGAGCAGGTTACGAATTTCTACAATGTTTGCACATTCATCACCCGCCGGGTGTGAACCAGTGATTTCAAACTTCTGCATATCGCCGGGGCCAATCACCGTATCGTAAAACGCGGCAATTGCTTCCTTTCCACGATGACCCTGACCACTCGGATCCAGCGGTGATTCACCGACCGGGTCTTGCACGACAGCGTCGTCAGCAAACAGACTCAGCCAGCCTTCGCGGTCACCGGCAAGGACATATTCACCCGATTGAAAACTGGCTTGCTGCGCCTTGTAAGCGTTGCCCATGGTGCGCTCCTGTTGTTATTGGAGCACCGACAATAGCAAGCAGAGGAAAGTCACACAATGGCACGAATGGGTGAGCCCATTCGTGCCATTTAAGGACGGCTATCAGGGGTTCTGGTACCAGAACTCGTAGGCCCCTGAACCGCTGTAGGAACTTACGCGCCAGCGATACTGACCGGAATTGCCGTTGTAATCGATCTCTTCGCTGCTGCTGCTGGATTCCGATCGCGATACGCTGCTCCAGCTGCAGAATAGCGTGCAGGAGTATTTTTCAAGCCGCAAGTCGAAATCGGCATTTGCCGGACCTTCAAGCCACGCCTGAAAACGACCGCCAGCACTCTCGAACCCGTTTGCAGGAACATAGACAACCTGGCCATTGCTCAGCGTGCCAGAGGTTGATTCACATTGACTGCAAGGACCGCTTCCAGCTTCCGTCACAACAACACTTTGCACCGCTGAATCGGATTGCCCGGCCGTATCCTGAATTTCTAATGTGACCGTATAGGTGCCAGCTGCGGCATACGTATGGGCCAGAACAGCCGCCTGCCCTGTATTACCGTCGCCAAAATTCCAGCTATAGCTGGCAATGCCGCTATCGTCTGAACTGTTGCTGGCGTCAAAGGTACACGTCAGATCAGCGCAGTCTACAGTCAGGTTAGCCACTGGGGGCAGGTCGACACCTTCACCGCTCACGCTGTTCTGGGCCAGTAGGTTGGGTGACCCTGCACCCAGGCTACTCAGCTTGCCTGACGTTCCCGCACCAAGCACAGCATTAAACACCTCGCCAGGGGCCGCTGCCGGTTTGGTCGACAAATACAGCGCTGCGATCCCAGCTACATGAGGCGCCGCCATGGAGGTGCCGCTCATAGTCGCCGTGCTGCTGTTATTACTGATACCCGCCGACCGAATGCTGGATCCGGGTGCAAAAATATCGACGCACGACCCTTTGTTCGAAAACGAGGACCGCGCATCACTGCTGGTTGTTGAACCAACGGTAAGAGCTTCTGCAACACGATTGGGAGAACCGGTGCAAGCATCGGTATTATCATTGCCCGCAGCTACAACGAAAGTGACGCCGGCGTTGATTGCAGAGCGAACCGCATCATCGAGGGCTTGACTGTTGCCCCCGCCCAAACTCATGTTCGCAACCGCTGGCTTCTGGTGATTAGCCATAACCCAATCAACGCCTGCAATAACGGCAGAATTAAAACCGCTGCCATTACAATCGAGCACTCTGACCGGATAGAGCGTCACATTTTTGGCGACACCATAGACAGAACCACCAACCGTACCGGCAACATGAGTACCGTGGCCATTACAGTCTTCAGTGTCATCCGGGTTAGCGGAGCCGCCACCTAACAGCCCGCCGCCAGTGCTCACGGTGTTATGGCCACTACCCATTCGACCGGAAAACTCATTGTGAGTTGTGCGAATACCGGTATCAATCACGTAGGCATGTACACCACCGCCGTTGACCGAATAGCTATAACTGCCATTAAGCGGCAAGGCAGGCTGATCCAGTCGATCCAAGCCCCAGGTAGCATTGGACTGCACGGCGGTCGCAGCAACGATGCGATCGGGTTCAATGTACTTAACCAGCGGGTCGAGGGCTAACATGGCAGCAACATCGGCAGGCATTTCCGCAACGAACCCTGTCAGCGCGTGTTCGAAAACGCGCCCCGTAGTAATACCGTAAGTTGATGCCAACGCTTGAATCCGGGTAGTCAAATCCGCTAGGCCCAATACATCAAGCTTTTCTAGAACAACAATGTAGCGGCCGCTAACTGCCTCGCCCACATTTGCAATCTTCATCGTTGCCTGTTCACTTACCTCAGTAAACTCGGCGCTGGTCGCATCACTGCCCGATTCAGATTGACAGCCAGATAACAGCAATCCCCCCATGGCCAGGAGAAGCAATTTCTTCATTTATAAGACTCCATAAACGACACTTTTTTTATAGGAAAGTCAGCACACGCTGGTAGCGCTGATGTCATGGCGAAGTTTAGGAGATCAAGGAGTAGCGATGCTGACAGGCGTCACATTCTTGCCGCCAAATTTCGTGACCCGGCTCACGCATAAAGAGAAAAAAGACAAATTAAAACAGATTGTGTTTTACGCGCCACATAACGCGAACACGGTCACGTAACGGCTTATCATGTAAGTTAGAAAGACTATTCTTCGCGCTTATCGCTCTTTAGTGCCCGGCGCAAGGCAGCACCCAATACATTTCGCATGACACGATCCCGCAACGATTTCGGCGCACTGAGCCTCAGCACGCGAAGCCATTGCCAAACCGCGGGTACCGATTTTCCAACGGGAGTGAGCGCATCCAGGCAAAGCTGAATTTTACTCTTACCAACAGTTTTAAGCGCTTTGGCGACAGCGAGTTCCTCTGGCGTGAAATCACAACCAAAGGGGTAAGCGGGAAAGCAGCCATCATGACGCAGATCTTGCAGTGTCTGCTTGACCCGCTGTGGCGTGTTCTCCGAAAACTGCTCTGGAATATGGTAGTCGGGCTCGATTTTTCCAGCTCGTATCGCCGTTGCCAGCAGGTTTTGTTGAAAGCGGGAATCAGCAACATTCAACAGCGCCTTGATAACCTCGCCATCCGATTTACCGCGCAAATCCGCGATACCGTACTCAGTCACCACAACATCTCTCAAATGCCGGGGAATCGTGCAGGCGCCGTATTCCCAAACGATATTGGATTCGGCATGACCATTACTTTCACGCACCGCACGCAGCATGATGACAGAGCGCCCGGTCTGTAACTGGTGCGCCATCGCTACAAAATTATACTGACCACCAACGCCGGAAAGCACTTGTCCACTCTGCAGTGTGTCAGATACAACAGCACCATTTAAAGTGACTTTCAATCCAGTGTTGATAAACCGGGCATGGATTCGCTGCGCTCGATATAAACGGGGGTTCATGTCCAACTGATTGATCTTATCAACGCCGGTCATATTGATTTTTTGACGCAGTATTTCCGGCAAACCCCGCAGACGCTGATAAAAATCCTGACTACCCAGATAGAAACCACCGTGCAGAATTTGGCCATTTCTCAGGCAAGTGCCAAGGCACTGCGTTGCCATAACGCGCCGAGAGTGAGGGTTGGCCATATTCGCAGGCACACGCGCGCCATCAGGCGCAGTGATATAACCGTCACTGTACTGGCAGTCATCGCGGAACAATCCGTGATGCTGGAGCACCTTGAAGTCCTTGCCGCGAATTTCACGCACACCCTGCTCAGCCAAACCTTCCAATACCGAGCTATCGAGCCGTTCTGGATCGCAATCTCCGGCGTTAATAAGCTGCTGCAGCGCCCAGAAATCATAGACTTCGCGCTTGAGAATGCCTGCCTGCTGCAGGTGCATAAAGCCTTCTACCAGCATCTCTGTTGCACCATACAAGCCGCGCTCAAAAGGCCCGGTACCACCGACGCGCTTTATAAAATCACGCCGCTCGGGTGTCAGGATGCCTGCCCGCAACAATGCCTCTTTGTAAGCCGCACTGTTCTGTTGTCGTAAACACAAGGCGTACGTTACTGCGTCACCCAGCGCACCAATTCCAATCTGCAGGGTTCCACCATCGGCAACCAGACAGCTGGCATGCAGACCCAACAGATAATCCACGTCTCCCAGGGGTTGAAGCTTGGGCGCACTGAATAACGGATGATCAAGCGTAGGCGCCTCGAGCACCATATCGTAAAAATCCGGCTCCACTTCAGCGTCACCACACATGTAGGGCAGCTCGCGATTGAGAACGGCAACCGACCGGAATTCGCGCCCCGATGCTGTGAGCCGTTCGACTAGCTCTGCCGATGTATCCGGGTTACAGCTCATACTGAGCTTACGACGACCATCAATTTCACGGCTAGCCACCATC
>NZ_JBVBUV010000114.1:0-7351 GCF_057445395.1 Litorivivens sp. | reverse complement strand
CAAGCGACCCGTCAACGGTTCACCGTAACCCGACAGGAGCTTGATCGCTTCGGTGGCCTGCAGGCTGCCAATGACACCAACGATCGGCCCCAACACCCCCGCCTCCGAACAGTTGAGCGATTCGTCGCCGACATCGGGGCTGTACAAGCAACGATAGCAGGGGCTGTCGGCCCGGCGAGGATCAAAAACTGAAAGCTGGCCTTCACTGCGTATGGCCGCCCCACTAACCAAAGGTTTTTGCAACGCAACACAGGCTTCATTTATCGCAAAACGGGTGTCGAAATTATCGCTACAATCAAGCACCAGGTCCGATGCAGACACGGCGTCGAACAATGCCTTGCCGCCCAAACGATTGTCCAGGCAGTCAACCGAAATATCGGGATTGAGGGCAAGACAGCGCGCCCGCGCCGACGCTACCTTGGACAAGCCGATAGCCGCAGTGTCATGTGCAATCTGTCGCTGTAGATTGCTGAGCTCTACCCGATCGTGATCAGCCAACACCAAGCGACCGACACCAGCTGCCGCCAAATACAAAGCGGCCGGGCAGCCTAGGCCGCCGAGGCCTACGATCAGCACCGTCGCAGCCAACAGCTGTTCTTGCCCGGCAACATCCAGACCGGGCAGCAGAATATGACGACTGTAACGCAGCAGTTCTTCGTCCTGCATCAGTGACTATTGACCCCCATGGTGGCGCGCGGGTTCCCACCCAGATCGCTGCGCGTTTCAATTCGCGAAAAACCCGCAGCGCGCAGTATAGCGGCGACTGACTCGGCTTGACGATAGCCGTGCTCAAACAGCAGCACCCCACCCGGCGCGAGAAAGTCTGGCGCTCGCCGAGTAATCTGACGAATCGCATCAAGACCGTCGGCACCCGAGACCAACGCTGACGCCGGCTCAAAACAAACACCCGGCCGCTGCAGGTGAGCATCGTCTGCTTCTATATAAGGAGGATTGGATACCACGATGTCGAATTCGCCGACGACCTGATCAAACCAGTCAGAGCGGCTGACACAAACACGCTCCAACCCAAGCGCCGTGGCGTTGCGCCGGGCCAGCGCAACCGCTTGTGCCGACTGATCAACCGCACTTACCTGCCATCGAGGACATTCACTGGCCAGCGCCAGAGCAATAGCACCTGTTCCTGTTCCCAGGTCCAACACCCGCTTTTCTGGTGTATCGCCATATTCTTCCAGCAACCATTCAACCAGTAGTTCGGTATCGGGTCGCGGCACCAGCGTTGACGGGTCGGTTGCCAGTGTCAGACTCCAGAACTCTGCTTCGCCAGTTAAATAGGCTACGGGCTCACCAGCAATTCGCCGCGCCAGAAGCTGCTCCATAACTGTGGCCTGCTCGGCAGATAGTTCAAATTCGGGATACGCATGCAGAAAATAACGCGGCTTTTGCAACACATGGACGAGCAACAGATCGATGTCCAGAGCGGCGGTATCCGGGTCTGGCAGCTCCACTCGCCGGCTGCGCAACTGACTAATCGTCACCACAACACAATGCCTTTATTCGGCCAGAGCCGCCAACAGATCAGCCTGATATTCCTGACGCAGTGGCTCAACCACGTGACGCATATCACCGGCAATAATTTCATCGAGCTTATAAAGCGTCAGATTAATCCGGTGATCAGTCACCCGCCCTTGTGGAAAGTTATAGGTACGAATACGCTCAGAGCGATCGCCGCTACCCACCAACAGGCGCCGCGACTCAGCCTGTTCCTGCGCCTGAGCACTCTGCGCCGCATCATTGATTCGCGCCTGCAGTAATGACATCGCACGCGCACGGTTTTTATGTTGGGAGCGCTCATCCTGGCATTCCACAACGATACCGCTGGGAATATGGGTAATGCGCACCGCCGAATCGGTTTTGTTAACGTGCTGACCACCGGCGCCGCTGGCGCGGTAGGTATCGATACGCAGATCGCCTTTGTTAAGTTCCACCTCATCCACGTCTTCCGGTTCCGGCATCACCGCAACCGTGCAAGCCGACGTATGAATCCGCCCCTGCGACTCGGTTTCCGGTACCCGCTGCACCCGATGCGCTCCCGACTCAAACTTCAGGTGCCCATAGACATCCTTGCCTTCGACTCGGGTAATAATTTCCTTGTAGCCACCATGCTCTCCGTGACGCTCACTGAGTATTTCTATGCGCCACCCCTGAGATTCGGCGTAGCGACTGTACATACGAAACAGATCGCCAGAAAAGATGGCCGCTTCATCACCGCCGGTGCCCGCACGAATTTCAAGGAACACGTTATGGGAATCATTGGGATCACGGGGCAACAACAGAGTCTGAAGTTCCAGTTCCAGCACTTCCAACTGCGCGGCACTGGTTTCTATTTCTTCCTCGGCCATCGCGCGCAACTCGGCATCGCTTTCTTCAGCCAGCATAGTTCGCGCCGATGCCAGATCCGACTCGACTTTTTTGTAATTGCGGTGACACAGCACAACCGGCTCGATTTCCGCGTACTCTTTAGAATGCGCACGAAACTTGTCTTGGTTGGCAATGATTTCGGGCGCACTAAGCAAAGCTGCCAGCTCCTCGTAACGCTCAAGCAGATTATCCAGTTTTGCCGCGATAGACGCTTTCATTAAATGCCTTCAGTCATTATCCAGGCCCAACAGCTGACGCGCGATACGCAGCGTTTCTGTTTCGCCATTGGCTGCCGCTTCCCGCAAGCGGGAGCTAGGATGGTGTATTAGTTTATTGGTTAAACCGCGCGCCAGCTGCTCAAGCACAGTTTCCGGCGCCACGCCGCGCGCGAGAGCCCGTTGCGCCTTTTCCATTTCGTGCATACGCAACTGCTCGGCCTGCGAGCGGTAGTCTTTCACAGTATCAACCGCATCGAGCGCCCGCCACTGACGCTGCCACTCAGCAACGGCAGATTCAATGATACCGTCTGCCTTGCGCGCCTCACTGGCCCGCGCCTTACGGTTTTCGTCGACGATTTCTTTGAGATCATCCACGGTGTAGAGATAGACGTCCGCCAACTCTGCCACCTCGGCCTCAATATCCCGTGGCACGGCGATATCGACCATCAACATCGGTCGATGCTTACGTTTACGCAAGGCCGACTCGACCGTCCCCTTACCAAGAATCGGCAACTGGCTGGCAGTCGACGCCACCACAATATCGGTATTCTTAAGTTGCTCTGGGATATCAGCCAGCAACACCGCTTCGGCGTCGAATCGATCAGCCAGGTCGCGCGCCCTATCCAAGGTGCGGTTGGCGATCACCAGCTGGCGAACACCGCGCTCCCGCAGGTGGGTCGCCACTAGCTCGATGGTTTCACCGGCGCCGATCAGCAAAGCCCGACACCGATCGAGCTTACTGAAAATATGTTGTGTCAAACTAACCGCGGCATAGGCCACAGACACCGGGTTCTCGCCGATTGCCGTGTCAGTGCGAACGCGCTTGGCCGTTGCAAATACCTGCTGGAAGGCACGCTCGAGATTAGCGCCCAGCGTCCCGGCCTCCTTGGCCACCGCGTAACAGGATTTCATTTGCCCCAGAATCTGCGGCTCACCCAACACCAGAGAATCGAGCCCGGCCGCCACCGTCATCATATGGCGCACTCCACTCACCCCCGCGTGGCTATACAGGCAATTCTCAAACGTCGCCCGCGGCAAGCCGCGATATTCTGCCAGCCACTCACTAACAGCGTCGGTGAGCAACGCATCATCGCTAGCATTAATCAGATAAAGTTCTGTGCGGTTACAGGTAGACAGAATGGCCGCTTCATCGACCCCCTCAATTCGGGACAAAGCCTGCAACGCCATTTCCATATGCTCAGGCACAAACGCGACTTGCTCCCGTACAGCAACAGGGGCAGAGGTGTGATTAACGCCCAAAACCAGCAAATTCATGCGCGGGGGAGACTACCGAACCGGGAAAAGGGGGCAATTCTAGCAAGTTGGCCACTAAAAGTGGATGCCAGCGAGCAGGTAAAACCACTTTGCGACGCGCTACGCGACGCGATCAGCCCATGCTAGAATCATCGCATGATGAATTTCAAACATACCCTTGGGATTGCTGCCGCTTTCGGCATGCCCCTGCTGTTGGGTGCCTGCGCACAAACACCGGCTGAAACACCGGCAATTGCACAGCCCGCCGCAGTGCCTGCTGAGCCGGAAAAACGACCGCTCAAACCCTTCCCTGAAGACAGCTTTTACGATCTGCTGGTGGCCGAGTTTGCCATTCGCCGGCAACACTATGATCTGGCACTCGATCATTATATGGAGCAGGCCTACCGCACCAATGACAGCGGCATTATTGCAACGGCTGCCCGCCTGTCCCAGTTTGTGAACAATCTCGAAGCCGCCCTAGCCGCCACCGAGCTGTGGCTGCAGAAAGAGCCCGATTCCGCCGAAGCCCATTTCATCCGGGGAACAACACTGGCGCGCGCCCGCCGCCCACTGGACGCCCTCCCCCACATGGAAGCCGTGATCGGCTCCAGTGAAGACAGTAATTTCGCCAGCCTGGCCGCAAGCGCTCTGGCGCTGTCCGAAAACCAGCAAAAAGCATTTGAAACCCAGATTCGCGCCATGCTCGCCAAGCACCCCGACAATACAAACCTGAAAACCGGTGTGGCGCTGACCCTCCAATACCGAAATCAGGAAGAGGAGGCCTTGTTGCTGATTCGCGAGGTTCTGGCCGTTGCCCCGCTGGATATCCACGCGCTGCTGATTGAGACCCGGGTGTTGCAGCAACTGAACCGGATTGATGAAGCTATTGAACGCCTGCGATTCGCGGTTGACCAACATCCATACCACAAACGCCTTCGCCAAAATCTTGCCCAGCTGTATACCCGCAGCGATATCTTCCAGGCCAAGGCCCAGTACATGGTATTGCACAACCAGTTTCCGGAAGACAGTGCGATACAACTGGCGCTGGCGCTGGTAAACCGCGAAATCGGGGAATACGACGAAGCAATAGCACTGCTGAAAAACCTGCGCACCGACGCTGAACAGAAGAACCACGCCCTTTATTTTCTTGGCCGCATTGCCGAACAGCGTGAACAGTGGAGCCAGGCCCGTGAGTATTATGGTCAGGTAGGCATTGGCGAACAGCTCATCCCGGCGCTGACCCGGCTCGCAGCTCTGGACAACGAGCATCAGGGGCTCGCCAGCGCCAGGCGCACCCTGACGGAAGCCCGGCAGCGATTCCCACAGCTGCGCACCCAGCTCTACCTGGCTGAATCCGACCTTCTGTTTGACCAACGACAGTATAAAGAAGGCTACAATCTACTGACCTCGGCATTGGACAACGATCCATCCAATACCAACTTGCTATATGCCCGCTCTCTGTTCAGTGAGCGTCAGCGCAATCTTGACCTGATGGAACGCGATTTGCGCGTCATCCTCTCCAACGACCCGGACAACGCCACTGCACTCAACGCATTGGGCTATTCTCTCGCCAATTTGACCGATAGACTGACCGAAGCCAAATCACTGATTAGCAAAGCTTTGCAGCTACGACCCGACGACCCCGCCATCCAGGATAGCTATGGTTGGGTGGCCTACCGGCTTGGCGACATGACACTGGCCCGAACCTATCTGGAACGCGCTTACGCCCAGACTCAGGATCACGAAATCGCCGCCCACCTCGGGGAAGTGCTGTGGCTCCTGGGCGAGCAACAGCAAGCCATCAGCGTGTGGCAAACCGGATTGCGGGACACCCCCGACAGTCTGATTATCAATGAAACACTACAACGACTGAATGTTAACCTCCCGACAGCAGAACAACCCTGATGCGTTTTAGATCTCTCTGTTTGGGCCTGACGGCCCTGATTGTCGCCGCCTGTGGCAGCACTCCAAAACAAGCCCCCCTGGACGAATCAGGCTACTGGAGCGTACAGGGACGGGTTGGCCTGTGGGCCCACGGAGAGCAGGAAAGCGCTAACTTTAACTGGCAGGATTGCAATGATCGCTACCGCATCCGCCTCAGCGGCCCGCTCGGCGTTGGAACTACCATTATTTACGGCGACGCCCAACAGGTCAGCCTGCACCGTGGCGGCGACCCGGAAGTAACGGCAGACTCCCCCGAAGCATTACTTGCCTCACTGGGCTGGGTTATGCCGGTCTCCGCCTTACGCTACTGGCTGCGTGGGCTGCCTGATCCTGACGCTCCACACCAGCAACACCCGCAGGAAGCGGGCTCGGCCACCGAGCTCACCCAATACGGCTGGACCATCCAATATCAACCAAGCTCCGAGCGCGCCGAACGCATCACCCTGGAAAGCGACAACGTTCGCCTAAAGTGGATGCTGCGCGATTGGCAGGCAAACGCCCAGTGCAACCGCCCGTGACAACGCTCAGTGTGCCTGCACCTGCAAAGCTCAATCTGTGCCTGAAAATCACGGGACGCCGCGATGACGGCTACCACTTACTGCAAAGCCTGTTTCAGCTGCTGGACTACGGCGATACGCTCCACTTTAGCGCTCACCCCAGTCCAGAGATCAACCTTACCCCGCCATTTGCAGGGGTGGCTCCCGCCGACAACCTCATTGTGCGCGCCGCCCGCGCACTGCAGGAGGCCACGGGCTGCCGGATGGGTGCCGACATTCACTGTGACAAAATACTGCCCATGGGCGGCGGCATCGGCGGCGGCAGCTCCAACGCTGCGACAACCCTGCTGGCCTTGAACCAACTATGGGACACACGCCTGAGCATTGATACGCTGGCCGAGATCGGCCTAAGCCTCGGCGCCGATGTACCGATCTTCGTGCGCGGCAGAACCGCCTGGGCCGAAGGTGTAGGTGAATTACTTTGCCCCGTTGAAATGCCGCAGCACTGGTACCTGGTGATTCATCCAGGCGTAAGCGTAGGAACTCGCGAAATTTTTTCACACCAGCAATTGACACGTAACAGTCGACCCATCAGAATAGCGGCCTTTCTTGAGCAGGGTGCCGGAAATGACTGCGAAAATGTGGTCAAAAACCTGTATCCAGAGGTGAAAAACGCCTTGGATTGGTTAACGCAATTCGCCCCCGCTCAGCTTACAGGTACCGGTTCGTGCGTGTTCGCACGATTTGCTGATGAAGCGTCGGCGCGAGAAGTTTTCGCAAAACGGCCGGCCAGTTACAGCGGCTTTGTTGCTCGCGGCGTTAATCGCTCGCCAAGCCACACTGCTCTGAACCTGAATTAACCAGTTTTGCTGGGGCGTCGCCAAGCGGCAAGGCAACGGGTTTTGATCCCGTCATTCGGAGGTTCGAATCCTCCCGCCCCAGCCATTACTTGTAGAAGCCGCACTAGTTTGCGGATTTTGCACAGTAGGCAAAACCTTCCCAGCGGGAGGGTTCGAACCGAAAAGAGGTTCGACCAACTGTGCAACAGTTGGGACAAGG
>NZ_JBVBUV010000113.1:0-7373 GCF_057445395.1 Litorivivens sp. | reverse complement strand
AGCTCCGCACTCTGAACAGACCCATTCTCTAATTCCAAGATCGGCCCTACCTTTCGGACTACTGTCGGGAATTATCCCGCAGCACGAGCACGTCTGGGTGGAGTAGGCTTCATTGATTACCTCAAATACCACGCCTGCGTGCTCGCACTTATAGGCCAGCATGGCTTTGAGTTGGCCCCAACCGGCATCCTAAACAGATTTCGCCATTTTGGTTTTTACCAGCTTGAGACTCGATACGTTTCCAACGAAGATCGCCGCATTCTCGTTGACGAGTTTGCGGCTGTATTTATGCAGGGCATCTGCCCTGCGGTTCTTGGTTTTAGCGTGGATCGCCTTAACGCGAGACTTGTTTTTGGCGCGCTGGGCAATACCGAGCTTGGCTTCCAGGGCACGATACTCTCGCCCTGCACTGGCGTGGCCGGTGGAATCGGTCGCGGTATCTTTGCACCCTAGATCAATGCCAACCGTGGCCCTCCCGGCGGAGGGCTTTCTTGAACGAAGTGTAGCATAATGCTACAATCTATTCAAAGCGTGACTTGCCGAGGTTGCCATGCCTAAAGCTAATTCCCCTGTTCGTATCCAGCGCGGCCTAATGGCCGATGCTACCGCTGTTGGCAAAGCGCACCACCGCAGCGCCGCAGAGCAGATTGAGTATTGGGCTGACATTGGGCGAAAGGTTTCCAAGATCATCGACCCTGATGCACTGTTGAGATTGACTGCGGGGGTGGTGAAGATTGCGTTGGAACCGGCAAAGCCAGTGACGGTAGACCCTGACGATGTGTTCGCCAAGCTTGATCGTGATCGTGAATCTGGCGCGATTCAGGCCGCATTACCTGCGAACAGTGTTCGCTATCAGGCCTGCCGAGCCCATCCTGGGAAATTGGAGAGGATATCCAGTGATGGCAGCACCCAGGTTGGCGAATTCAAAGGCGGCCAATTCATTCCTGATAGGTCGTAGCTTTGAAACAGCTTTGGGCTATCGTCGGAGGTAATGGCGCTGGGAAAAGCACCTTTTACCAGCAAATGCTTGAGCCGATGGACTTGCCTTTTATCAATGCGGACGTCATAGCGAGAGAGGTTTGGCCTGATGACCCTGAGGGGAATAGCTATGATGCTGCCCAACTGGCCTCACGGCTGAGAGATGAGCTTTTGGATGAGGGAAGAAGTTTTTGCTTTGAAACGGTCTTCTCACACCCATCGAAGATCGACATTCTAGGCAAGGCCAAAGCGCTCGGCTACCAGATCATCTTGGTGGTTATAAATGTTTCATCCTCAGACCTAAACAAGGCGCGAGTGGCTCAGCGAGTCGAGCACGGAGGCCACTCCGTTCCTGATGAGAAGGTTGAAGCTCGCATCCCTCGGATGCTTCAGAATGTCGCCAATGCCATACCGCTTTGCGATGAGGTTAGGGTGCTCGACAATTCAAGCTACGAGAAACCCTTCCTGCCAGTACTGACAATCAAAAACGGCAACTATACTTATCACATCGAATCACTCCCAGACTGGGCAGAATCTATTTTTCAATGATGTGCCACCGCACATGACAATATTTCTGAAGTCCGCCGCCGTTGGCGGGGTGTGCGTATACAGCGCGTAGATCTGCCCTAGAAAAATTACCGTCCTAACTATCTCTGATTTTCTCTCCCTCCCAGTTCCTACTGCACCCCGCTCAACCCGAGATAATGGCTACATATCAACGGGGAGGGGAATAAATGCAACAAGTACTGGATTTTCAAGCGGCTTTTCAGAAACGCCACACTGAGCGCGTGCCAAAAGACACACAAACCCGCGTTAAGATCGAGCGTTACTCGGGCGGCTGCTCCCTGCGTATAAATGTAAAATCCATACCAGGCGTGATCTTCAACGCGAACCACGTGACAGCGACTAAGCAATTTACCCCTCGGCGGTTAAATATGCCGCATGTGAAAACGTATCGGGAGTTGATTTCCACGCTAAATACTACGTAATTGTACCTATTGAGGGTGGTAAGGTATTAGATAACGATGCCACGATAACTTACTGTCAGCGCCCACTATAGTTCCCTTTTTGCCACCGAGTGGCGGGAGCCAGGTCCGTAAAATCCCCTATGTGGATGGCGTACATTTTTTATTATTTTAACCCTGCAAGGTGCTATACATTTCGCGCTCTGACTGGCTGAAGCTTGTTTTCTAAGCAGTCGCAGCAACTGGCTATAGACCAACATGGTCCCGGACGGGCCAAAGCAGTGGACGATGCCTCTATGCAAGAAGTTACTGAACTCGATTATGGGTTCACTCGACGAAGGATTAATGGTTCTTGCAATTAGTGAAACTGAGCCCAGTTCTGTCGTCTATATAAACCCTCAATTTACGACTATTTTTGGTTACACACTCAGCGAACTTCAGGGTGTTGGTTCGGCGGCGTTGTGCCAGCTGTGTGATGACGATGCCGCGATCACCAAGATTACCAATGCGGTACTGTCCCGGACGCCTGTCACGCTGGAAATGCGTTGTGTGAGAAAGGATGGTAGCCAGTTTCCTTGTCGGGTAAGTATCAATATGTCAATAAAGCCCGACGGCGAGTTTGACTATCTCGTCGTTCGAAATCGCGACATCAGCAAGGAGCGGGAAGTCGAACAGAAACTGATACAGTCTAATATTTCCCTGATAAGCCGCAATACCGAATTACAGACGCTGGCCACGCGTGACCAGCTCACTTCACTTCATAATCGTCGTTATTTTGACAGTCAGTTTGACCGCTTGTGTGGTTTTCATAGCCGCCATCGAATGCCGATGTGTGTCGCTTTTATTGATATTGATTGTTACAAGCAATACAACGATTTCTACGGGCATATTGCGGGAGACAATGTTCTACGAACGGTAGGGCGAGAGATCAAGGAAACATTTTCCCGACTTGAGGATATAACAGCGCGGTTCGGTGGGGATGAGTTTGTGATTGTTTCATCGTGCGATGCCGAAACGGACGATGTCCGCATTCATTTTGATGTACTTCGGAAAAATGTGGAATCCCTGGCTATACGACATGAAAAATCAACGTGTGGAGGCGTTATCTCGCTCAGCATAGGGGTCTTTGTAGGTATTCCCACCGAAGCGGATACACCCAGTAAGATACTCAATGCGGCAGATATCGCGCTGTATTCAGCCAAAGCGTCAGGTAGAAATAAGACCGTAATATATAGCCCGGAACTGCGTAAGATTGTGGGGACTGGTGCTGGCGCTTAATGGTTAGCGCTGCGCCGATATTCGGATGGCTACTTTTCTCGCGAACTCCGCAATGTATTTAACATAATTAAAATTTAACGTATTAGAAGCCGTAGCTCAGAGATAGCAGGAACCAATGAACAGAGTAGTTCGGTGTTTCATTGCCCAGAGCGATCGTGGAACTCAGGCTCGATTGCGTTACACCGTCGGTGCTGTAATTCCGCGCGTTGTATTTTTCATAGCCAAGGTTCAGGTTAATGCCAATTCGTGCTGAATACTGGTGATTAAGCTCCAACGAGAGCCTCATCATCTTGTCGCCCTGATCGGGTAAGGGTTCGCTCGACAGTAGTGCCCCCTCGCCAAACTCCAGTAGACTTTTTGAGTGTGATAGGAGGTAACCGAGGGTCATATTGGTTCGGGGTGCTATCTCGTTGACTTCGAGTTCGGCGCCCAGTGTTTTTACGGCATCTTCATTGTTATGGCGCCAATTTCGCTCAGGGTTTTGGCTTTCGGGTACGAGGGCAAAGCCGCGGAAGCTACGTCCTGTCTGGCGGGACTGAAGGACTTCGTGGCCAGCATATACACTCCAGGTAAAACGCTCGGGCTGAGTGTAGCTCATATCCAGGTACGCCGAACGCAGTCGACTACTCTGTAAGCCGAAGTCCGTGTCGGGATAATCATCGACAGCCCGGTTTAAGGATAGCCCAACCTGGAACTGATCGTCTGGTAGCCAGTCGACCCGCACCATGCCCTGATTGCGATGGCGATCGGCCAAGTAATACCGGCGTAGGGCCGGGAGGTTTTCAAAGCGCTCGTCGGCGGGCAGACTATTGATATACGCTGGCGTATGGCTGGCCAAGAAATACTTCTCTCCTTGATAGCGGCTGCCGTGACGCCGCTCATGGCTGATTTCCAGTCGCCATTGCACTTGCTCGCCGAGCCAGTCCGAAACAGCCAGGCCTGCGGTTTGTTGCTGCAGACTTCTTACCTCAGACGCATCTCGCGTTGTATTTCTGTACTGATAGGACGCTCGTATATTGGTTGACGTGCCGGCGCGATAGCGAAGATTCGTATCAAGTTCCTGCTCACGAAAGTCGAAGGGTATGTTGTAGCGTGCGCGATTGCTTGCGGCGTTATTCTGATTCTGAGAGTCTCCGCCGATGTAGATGAAAAGGTCGGTGGGCGTTTTATTTTCTCTGTTTTCATAGCGGGCATTGATGTCCAGTGCCAAGCGCTGGCTTAAGGTGTGATGAAAACCCAGTGAAGCACGCGTAATTGCAATCTCACCCTCAAGTGAATCACGCGGCAAGGGCGAACTGATGTTCAGTGATGGGTTGATTGTGTATGGCAGAAACGTTTCGTCCTGCTGCATCAGCCCGTAATCCAGGCGTCCGTTGAGTCGGGTTTTGGGGCTGAGTCTTGCGGTACCCGCGAGATAGATTTGCTGGTATTGGTTGTCTGGTTCCAGAGCGATGGCGCCCTGACCACTGGGATAGCCCGCGGAGGCGTCCCAGCCGTTGATGGCTGAAAATGGATTGCGCCATACTTGCTGGCGTTCGTCATTTTCAAACTGTGAGAACTGGTAGCCGAGTGTTGCTGAATAGGCACTGTCTTGGTAGCTCGCCTGCAATCTCAGTTCATCGAAGACGAAATCGACGGGGGTGGGGAGGGCGGCCGCCCGAGGGTTTCCGCCTGTGTTCCCGATGACACCGTAACGAACGCGATTGCCTTCCTTCGTCTCATGCATGTAGGCAATATCAAACGACCAGTTATTAGGGGCTGAGAGCCAGTCATAGGCTAGCGTCAGGCGCTTGCGTTCTAGCGTCTCCTTAACACTTAGCAAAGGTCCTGACAGTCCGCTCATGCCGGCGGTAGTATTTGCAGCGACCCAGCCCGAAGGTAATTCCAGCGAACTGGTGTTTGTACTGGTAAAGACGGTGTGCCCAGTGTTGCTTCGATTGTGTGTAAATTCGCTATATTCGGCATACACCCCGTAATTTCCCGCATGCGATAAAGTGGCTTCAAGCCGCGGCACGGACAGCCCGATATTCTCACCAGTCACAGACCATTGAGTCTGCTTTACCGAGGGCGAGGTCAGACGGAAGTCGAGTACTTGATAGGCGCCCTGTTCTTCCAAAGCATTGTATTCGCCGAATTTGAACTGACTGTCGGTGATATAGCCACTGCCGACGTAAACGTAACCCGTCACATTGCTGTTGGAGTCATCTGCTATGGCCAGTGCCGACGATGCACAGATCGCAATGGAGTAAAGGGTCTTGATTCGTGGGCGCGTAATCATCCCAGTCTCCTTTAGCGCGTTAGCCTGATCCCGGAAGGATGGTTAGAACCATGTACTTGCGTATGGCAATTCATACAGTTTCTAGCCAACATGGAGTGGCTCGCACCACTTGGTGGAGTGCCAGCGCCACTGTAGTTGGTGCTTGGGTGGTACGGAGCTAAATGACACTGCTGGCAGAGAAACGGGCCTCGCGAACGCAGCATTGCCTGGTGGACAGACCCATGGGGGGTATGGCAATTAGCGCAACTTTCGCGCACCGGCGCATGCTCCCATAGGAACGGCCCACGTTTTTCTCCATGACACCGATAACACGTGTCATTGACAGAATTTTCGAGCAACAAGGCATCGGTGCTACTACCATGCGGGTTGTGACACTCCTTGCATCCCATCTGTCCTTCCGCGATGGGGTGTGCGCTTGTCTTGTGGATCTGTGCTCGGGTTTCACGGTGGCACCCGAGGCAGAGTTCCGTCTCGGTTGGTGAATTTAACTGGCTTTTACCCTGGGGATTGTGGAGCGAATGGCAACTGCTGCAGGCAACGCCGGCGCGTTCGTGTGCGCTACCTTGCCAATGCGTATTATTGTCTTTCCGGTGACAGGCCAGGCATTGCGCATTTTGAAGCGCAACGGGCGTTCGGCTGTTGAAGCCAATAGCTGTCGGCGCCGGTTTACCATTACTGTGGCGGGTAAGGTGTTCTTGACTGGGACCGTGACAGCTCTGACAGAGCTGTTCGGTGGGCGCGCTCCCGGAAGCTGCTCGGCCGTGGGGTGTGGTCAGAATGCTATGTGCCGGGCTTGGACCATTCGGTCCATGACAGCTTAAACACACCTGCGGGTCTCCCGTTGCGTAAGCCTCTGCTGACGCCGCATTCTCCTTAGATACTGCGATATTTGAGAGGGTGCTGCACAGTACCCAGACACAGAGCAGTATGTATCGCCTTACTGCGACTCCTACGCTTGGGTTGATCGCTAGCGCGCACACAAACATAACTCCTCCTGGCCAATCGGGTAGCTCTTTCCTATTTATCCCTAGGGAGCAAATAGGGCGGCGCTAAGCCGTGATCGCCGAACCACCGCAATTCAGTGCCCGCACGCGATAGCAGCCTGCTCATCGCCTGCCTCTCAATGGAGATTAAAGTGTAGACAACGTGCGTTGGCCGATGCTGTTGCGAGCTCTATGGCGCACCATGCAGACAAATGTGTTATTGCCGCGGGTTCGTTGCCTATAGGGATTATAGTTGAACAACAAATAGAGCAAGGCGAGGTAAATACGCGGATGCGCCGGTATTTAGGCGGTTTCAGCTGGCTTCGTGTAAGAACCCCACATGACGCGGCTTTTCCGGCTGCTGACCTTTTTTCACACCGGGGCTGACCGTAGTGGGGCGGTCGACATCGCCGCTGACCAATGAGAACATCCCTTACAGTTTTCGCCCAATAACAAAAATTGAGGTGCGTCACGAAGTAGCGACAGCGCGCTGTTACTCTTTATGCACCGTTACGCAGGTTTTAAATCATGAATCGACTGTTGAAAAATGTAGAGCGCTCCGGCCTTTCGCGTCGTACCTTCTTGCGCACTTTGCTGTTTTCCGCGGGCAGTGTGGCCACCGCCAGCTGGTTGGCTGGCTGTAATAGCAGTTCCAGTAGCAGCTCCGGCAGCAGTGGGGGTAGTGCCGCCCCACGGCGCAGCCCCTTTGCCAGTATTGGCCCTTTGCAGGCCGCAGATGACAATGGGGTGCAGCTTCCGGCCGGGTTCAGTTCGCGGGTGATCGCTGTTTTCAATGAGCCTCCCATCCCAGACAACCCTGGTTTTTTGTGGCATTCCGACCCCGACGGCGGCGCGGTATTTCGCACTGATGACGGTGGTTGGATCTATGTA
>NZ_JBVBUV010000112.1:0-8047 GCF_057445395.1 Litorivivens sp. | reverse complement strand
GTGCTCAGTGGCCTGCCCGGCGGCGGTAACCATTGGGCCAAAAGTATCGCGCAGGGGCCTGATGGCTGGCTGTATTTCAATGTGGGCTCATCCTGCAATGTCTGCATTGAGGCTGACACACGCCGGGGTACCTTGATGCGCATGAAGCCAGACGGCAGCAATGCCGAGATCTACGCAACAGGCCTTCGCAACGCTACAGGGTTCGACTGGGCGCCATGGAATAAAGCACTTTATGCGGCTGATATCAGTCGTGATCTACTGGGTGATGATTACCCGGTGGATGAGCTGAATCTGGTGGTTGAAAATGGCTTTTACGGTTGGCCCTATGTGAATGCTTACGGTGACCCAGATCCGGACTACGGTCGGCAGCTGCCGGCAGGCCTTGACCCGAAAGACCCACTGCTGGGGATTCCCGCCCATACCACGCCTCTGGGCCTGCATTTTGTGAAGCATGAAACACTGCGCAAGGCGTTTCCGCGCTCTGCGCTGATGGCTCTGCACGGTTCCTGGAATCGCTCGGAACTGGACGGCTACCGGCTTGAGCAGGTTATCTGGAACCTTGATGGTTCCCTGCAGACAAAAACACTGATTGATGGTTTCTGGACCGGAGAAACGCTGGTGGGACGCCCCGTGGATATTGCCGAGGACAGTCAGGGCTCTCTGTATTTATCCGATGATTATGCTGGCGCGATCTATCAGTTGCGTTTGAAGGGGGACGACCCCGCCGTTGAGTGAAGCGACCAGCCTCTTGGCCGATTATGCAATCTTAAAAAGCGTAAATGCGGTGGTATACTCGCGCCCGGAATGAAAATATGTCTTTCGGAACTGCGAGTTACGCGCAATAGCGGTTCCAGATGAATGGAGAGCGGCATGAGCGATTTTAAGAAGTGGGAATGTGTTATCTGTGGTTTCGTTTACGACGAGGCAGAAGGCATTCCAGATGATGGTATTCCAGCCGGTACCAAGTGGGATGACGTGCCAGAAGATTGGGAGTGCCCAGATTGCGGTATCAGCAAATTTGACTTTGACATGGTTGAAGCCTGAACTTGTTAACCGGTACGCGCTGATCTATTCGGCGCGTGCGATACTGGCGTAGTTAACAAACGGCAAACGGAGAACAACAATGATACGGACAATGCTGGCAATGTTAGTTGTCGCCGTGTGTGCAGGCTGCGCACCGGAAGTCGGTAGTGACGCCTGGTGTGAAGATCTAAAGGCGAAGCCGAAAGGTGATTGGAGCGCTAACGAAGCTGCAGATTACACTAAACACTGCATCTTCTAACGCCGGAATCAACGAAAAACCGGGGTCGGATCGAGTATTTTTTATTCGATACGACCCCGGTTTTTTTATACCAGCTCGATAGCTGTGGCCAGTGCCTCGCCGCCGCCAATACACAGTGCTGCGATACCGCGTTTTTTGCCGTATTTCTGCAGGGCGTAGATCAGACTGATGATGATACGCGCACCGGTTGAGCCAATCGGGTGGCCCTGGGCGCAGGCGCCGCCGTGTACGTTCACTTTGGCGTGGTCAAGCTCCAGGTCGCGCATGGCCAACATGGTCACCATGGCAAAGGCCTCATTGATTTCCCAAAGATCCACGTCGTCCTTGGTCCAGCCGGTTTTGGCATAGAGTTTTTCGATGGCGCCGATTGGGGCGGTGGTGAACAGCTCGGGTTCGTGTGAGTTGCGGCTGTGGGCCACGATGCGCGCCAAGGGTTTGATGCCCCGTTTTTCTACTTCGGCGCCGCTCATTAATACCAGCGCAGAAGCGCCATCACTGATGGAGCTGGAGTTGGCCGCTGTTACCGTACCATCCTTCTTGAACGCCGGTCTCAGGGTGGGAATCTTGTCCAGATTGGCTTTGCCTGGCTGCTCGTCGTGTTTTACCACAACGTCGCCTTTGCGGGTTTTAAGCGTAACCGGTGCAGTTTCAGCGTCCAGGCTGCCGTTTTCAATCGCTTGTTGTGCGCGCTTGAGTGACTCAATGGCGAAGTCGTCCATCGCTTCGCGAGTAAGGCCATTGTCGTCAGCAGTTTGCTGGGCAAAGGCGCCCATTAATCCACCTTTATAGGCATCCTGCAGACCATCAAAAAACATATGGTCTTCCAGGCCTTTGTTGCCGGTGCCTACGCCGCCACGTGCGCCATTGACCAGGTGGGGTGCGTTGCTCATGCTTTCCATGCCGCCTGCCAGCGCGATATTGCAGCTACCTGCCTTGATCATATCGTGGGCGTAAATGGTGGTTTGCATGCCTGAGCCGCACAGCTTGTTGACGGTCACGCAGCCGGTGGTTTTGGGGACGCCAGCGGCCAGTGCTGCCTGGCGGGCAGGACCCTGTTTCAGGCCAGCCTGCAATACGCAGCCCATAATCACTTCTTCGATGTCTTTGCCATCGATACCAGCGCGGCTAACGGCTTCGGCGATCGCGGTGGTACCCAGTTCAACGGCTGTCGCGCCGCTCAGTGCGCCGAGAAGACCACCCATCGGGGTTCTTGCTCCACTGACAATATAAACGGAATCGGATGACATACGAGGCCCTCGCTTTGCTGTTCGGTATATAAAATGAGGGCGCATTTAGCCATGTTGAGGCGCTGTAGGCAAGGGTAGGCGGGGTTTTTGGGGGCAGGGCCGGCGCTCGTAAGCGCCGGTTTGCGGGCTTGTGAAATTAGGCGGCCTTGGTGTCTTTTTTGGATTCGCTGCTACCACTGCCGTCTGCGTAGAATTGGCTGAACCACTTCCGGAACTGATTAATGGGGCCGTCACCATCACAGAGTATCGGTTGAGGGCGGTAGACTTTATGCTCCCAGATAGGCATATCCTGCTGAACTTGCAGGGCAACATTCTGGATCACTGCCTGCGACATGATTTCCTGCCCTTCGTTCATTTCTTTGGGCTGGGTAAAAATAAACCGCAGGTGAACGGTTTTCTCGTCGATCGGCGTAACTGTACCCATCATGAAAGTCTCGAATACGCCGCTAAAGCGCTGCCAGGTTTGGCCGGGCCCGTTACTTGACGTGTCCAGGAATGAGTCGCGGAAGAGGGTGCCGGTTGTGTCGAATGTGCCGTCTTCAAAAATCTCCGGTGCTTTGCTGACGAAATGGGCGTGGCGCTGAAAACCTTCGTGCTTCACTTCTCCCTTGGGTACATCCTGGTTGCCATGGACATACATGAAGTGTGCAGCGTCACAGCCGTTTTCAGCGGTTTCCTGAATGTGCGAACGGAAGGTCCACTCGTAGGTGGAAATGTCGGTCCAGTCGTCGCTGTGTAGCTCGTGAAGTTGTTCCACCTCAAATAGCGGTGCAATCTGCTCCGGGTGGTACCAGACCCAGATGGATTGGTTTTTTTCAACCGTAGGGTAGGCGTAAATACAGGGTTTGCCGTTGGCTACCTTGGGGGGCATGTTGGCCGCATAGGGCACTGTTTTGCAGACACCTTCGCCGGAAAACTCCCAGGCGTGGAACGGGCAGGCGATGTTTTCGCCAGTGACCTTGCCGCCGTGACCGAGGTGGGCACCAAGGTGCGGGCAGTAGGCATCAAGCACTTTAGCTTCACCCGCTTCGGTGCGGAACATCACCATTTCCCGGTCAAAGTAGCGTAGTGGTTTAACCTCGCCGGGCTGAAGATCCCGAGACAGGGATACGCAGTACCAACCGAAGGGGATGGGAAGTTGGGCTGTATTTTCCATGGTTGACTCTCTCTTATGCTTTGCGCAGACAGCACTGTCGCTATCAGGCTTATCGAATAAAACCAGGTTGATGTGCCTGATTATCGAACGCGGCTCAGCTAAAAGTACACATGTGTTACCCATTCTGACGCGATTGTAATCTTTTTCAAGCTCGGAACAGTTTGTCGCGTACATTGCGTCGGTAATTGACGGGTGTTTCTCCGTACTCCCGACGAAACAAGCGGGAGAAGTAATTGGGGTCGCCAATGCCGACCGTCTGGGCGATTTCGCCCACCGCGAGATTGCTCTGCTGCAGCAGCTCGCGTGCCGCGCGCAAGCGCAGAGTGTTGAGATAATCGAGCGGTGATTGACCGGTCGCGCGCTTGAATCGCCGGCTCAGACTGCGTGTGCTAAGACCGCTTTCGGCCGCAAGATCTGGCAAAGCGATTGGTTGGTGAAAATGCTTGGCCAGCCAAGACTGCAGCGCGGCAATGGCTTCGTCGCGATGCAGATCGGTCTGGCCAACACGGTAGGCGTGGGAGTGAAAGGGACGTCGGATTTCAGGTGAAAACTGGCGTTCCACCCGATGGGCTACGGTGGTTCCCCAGCGTTCGCCAATCAGGTGTACCAGAAGGTCGGCGATGGAGTTGATGCTGCCAGCGCAATAAATCCGCTCAGATTCCGTGATCAGGTAATTGCGGATCAGTTCAACCTGCGGATATCGCTGGGCGAAATCATCAAAATAGTGCCAGTGGGTCGTAGCTGGCCGTTTTTCCAGCAGGCCCGCTTCGGCCAGCAGGTAGCTGCCGGTGCCCACCGTGCACAGGGTGGCTCCGGCGTCATATTGCGATCGCAACCAGGGCGACAGCCGGGCCACATTTATATGTTTGAGCGGCTGACGCCAGCGCGTGGGCAGGATGATCAGATCATAGGTATTCGATGCGGCTATCGTAAGGTCGGGCTCAAGCACTAGCCCGCCAGCGGTATTGACCTTTTGCCGGGTAAGCCCCACCAGTGACACTCGCGGCGCGGGTTGCCGTTGTATGCGCAACTGGTCGGCAGCCGCGTTAAGCATTTCGGCTGGCAGGCTGATGCTCGAGGTGAGCGCGTTGGGAAGTGCGATCAGTGCAATGTTTACCATGCTAATATTGTATGGCTTAATTATCTCTTAAAGTGGCCATATTATACTAATCACGGCGCCGCCGCCTTTCCTAAAATAGCTGCCACATAATGATGAAGTGGGCAGGATTAGTATTGTGGCGCGGTTACCGGTAATAACAGGCTTTGGGGGCATTAATCCAGCGGGCAGATCATCTTTCCACCACGGCTACCGCCGATTGGTGCTCGATGCTCTGCCTGAAAGCAAGGTGCAGCGCACGCTGCAGAGTCTGGCGGCGCTCATGGGCCGCTCCGTGCATGACCGCGATGACATTCTCAACCATACCCTGATTCGTAAAATCGAACGGGACTGGTTTGATACCGAAGCGATTCCCTGCAACCGGCATATGCCGTTAGCACCGGCCGAAGAAGCCGTGAGTTTTGTTACTCGCGCGCGCAACCTTCCGGAAACCCTGCCAGAGAGCTGGACTGTTACCGAGGTGGAAAAGGGGCGGGTGCGGGTTGATATGCGTGGCGTCAGCGATTTTCTGGTGCAGACCACGCGAACCAGCGAAGTGCGTGCTGCAGGGCAGTTGCCGAGCGGTTTTGATCCCGCGGCATTGTACCCGTCGCGCAATCACCCCCGCGGTCTGCAGCTGGCCATTTACGGTGCTTCAGATGCCATACAGTCGGTGGGGATTGAGTGGCAAGCACTGCTGTCTGCAGTGCGGCCAGATCAGGTTGGAGTTTATGCCAGTTCAGCGATGGCACAGCTCGATGATAATAGTTTTGCTGGTCTGCTGTCCGCCCGCCACAGCGGCAAACGGGTTACCTCCAAACAGTTGGCGCTGGGACTGGCCGATATGCCCTCCGATTTCGTCAATGCCTATGTACTGGGCAATATCGGCAGTACCGGGCCGTCGTTGGGCGCCTGTGCGACCTTTCTCTACAACCTGCGCGCGGGCGTGCAAGATATTCGCAGTGGGCGGGCGCGCATCGCGATCGTGGGCGCTGCTGAAGCACCGATAAATCCCGATGTCATTGACGGCTATGCGACGATGGGAGCCTTGGCTACGGATGCGGGCTTGATGAAGCTCGACGGCACCGATCGGTTGAGCGAGGCGGATTATCGACGTGCCTGTCGCCCCTTTGCTGAGAACTGTGGGTTTACCATTGCCGAAGCTACTCAGTTTGTGGTGCTGATGGATGACGAGTTGGCGCTGGAGCAGGGGGCGATGATTTATGGCTCGGTGCCGGATGTCTTCATCAATGCCGATGGCTACAAGAAGTCTATCTCTTCGCCGGGGGCAGGTAATTACCTTACGGTGGCCAAAGCGGCATCGTTGGCGCGTGAAATCCTTGGGGACACGGCGCTGCGTGAACGCAGTTTTGTGCAAGCTCACGGTACCGGTACCCCGCAGAACCGAGTGACCGAATCGCATATTCTTAATGAAGTAGCCAAAGCGTTTGGAATTGGCAGTTGGCCAGTAGCAGCGATCAAGGCCTATCTGGGGCATACCATATCTTCAGCCAGTGGAGATCAGCTTGCTGCCACACTTGGTGTGTGGGCGGAGGGTATTTTACCGGGTATCGCAACGGTCAGCCGCTTTGCCGACGACATACACACTTCAAATTTAAGTCTGAGCCAGGCGCATCGTGAAATCGATTGCGATATAGCGCTGTTAAACTCCAAAGGCTTTGGCGGCAACAACGCGACCGCGACGGCATTTTCCCCGGCGGCTACCCGACGACTGCTTGAGGCAAAACACGGCAAAAGGGTACTCGCGCAATGGCAGGCGAAAGAAGAGGCCGTTGCTGTGGAGGCGGCGCGTTACGATGATAAAGCCATAAGTGGAACCGCCAACGTAATCTATCGTTTTGACCATCAAGTGTTATCGGGTGAAGAGCTCACCCTGAGTGACACTGAAATATCACTGCCCGGTTATGCTCAGCCGGTGTCACTGGCAGTGGAAACCCCCTATGCAGACTGGTTGAATAAGGTCTGATCCCATGGAGGCGGCTTCAGGCCGCCCGTCCACCTAAAAATTTATCAAGGTTGGCCCTCCCGGCAAGACAAGCCGCCACTTTCATGATTGAATGTGTCGCCGGAAAAGGGGCTGAAACCGCCCGTTCTCCGTCGAAAAGCCGCAATTGGTGATAATTTGCGCGTTTTTCGTATCAGTCTGAGGAGGGAGGCAGTATTAATGAATGGTGAAGCCAAAGCGCGGGTAGTGATGAAAGTACCGCGCGACCAGGCCTGGAAGCGTTTACGTGATCTGGGCCAGGCACATAACTACGTGCCCGGTATCATCAAAACCGAAATTACCACCGCAAAGAAAGAAGGTGTGGGCGCCAGTCGCAAAGTCTATCAATCAGAGACCCGAGCCCTCGATGAAACCGTGGTGGAATGGGATGAGGGGCACGGTTTCCTTATCAAGCTTCACCGGGGCGAACACGGTTCTCAGCCACCCTTTAAAGAGGCCTATTTTCGTTATCAGTTAGACGATGCTGGCAATAACCAGACGGCGCTGACCACCTCTTTATTGTTTACCATGCGCTGGGGGCGGTTGGGCGATTTTCTGCATCGCCGCGTGCTGGCCAATGTATTTCGCTCGGTCATTCGCGATGTAGCCCTGAGCATGAAAGCCTACTACGAAAGTGGCGAGCCGACGACGCCAGAAAAACTGAAACAAATCAAAGCTGACCTCAAAGCGAAATAGTGTGGATGCCATGGATGCCCTGACTCTACTGAAGCAGCGAAACTCCGCAGCTAAGCTCACCGAGCCCGGTCCGGATGCGGAGCAGCTTACTACCCTTATTCAAGCGGGGATGCGCGCGCCTGATCATGCGCGTTTGACGCCCTGGCGTTTTCTGGTCATTGACGGTGAGGCGCGCAATGCGCTGGGTAATCTGTTTGCCAAAGCGCTTGCACAGCGCAATCCCGAAGTTACAGAAGCCGAGCTGGAAAAAGCCAGGTCCAAAGCCTTACGAGCCCCCTTGGTTATCGCTGTGGTGACCCGTTTTGTTGAGCATCCCAAAGTTCCAGTAATAGAGCAGCAGCTGTCCGCCGGTTGCGCTGCTTACGGCATATTGCTCGCGGCAGAAGCGATGGGTTTGGCCGGAATCTGGCGCACGGGTGCCAATGCTTTTGATCCCAATGTGCTTAAGGGTTTAGGGTTATCTACCGGGGAATCGCTGGTCGGCTACCTGTACATTGGTACTCGCGATGGGCGAGCCAAGCCCCTGCCAAACTATGACGCAGAGCAATTTGTGACTCGCTGGCCC
>NZ_JBVBUV010000111.1:0-8297 GCF_057445395.1 Litorivivens sp. | reverse complement strand
CCACCATGGGCTGCGCGGTATTGCTGAACATCATGCGCCCAACCCGTTACGATAATCTGGAAAGACAGGTTGTTAACCTGGTGGCGGCGTAATCATGCATACCAAACTTGTTATACGTCGAAAGCGGGTATTGCCGGAGCTCAATGCGGCATCTCTCGCTCTGCCCGCCATCATTACCCTGCTGGTATTTATGGTCGCGCTGGTTGCCCAGCAGAGCAGCGGCATTAAGTTGGGAACCCTGACCGAAGACGCCGGCACTCAGGTAGACAACGCCTGGTTTGTCGGGCTCATTTCGACTATAGGTATTTGCCTGTTGGCTGGCTCCGCCGCACTGGGCTTTTTCGCTGGAAATTTTCGCAAACGCATTCAAGGTGGGCCGCGCAAGACCAGCGCTCTGATGTGGCTGTCGCTCTGCAGCTTTCTGCTACTGGCGGACGATGCTCTGATGATTCACGAAACCCTGTCGCAGATGGTGCCTTATTTGCCCGAAGCGGCCATTCAGGCCAGCATCGGCTTTCTTATTATCGCAACGCTGCTGATTTTCCACCGAGCCATCGGACCATCGTTTATTTACGCAGCGCCAGCGCTATTGTGCTGGACCCTTTCGGTCTGCGCCGACATGCTGCCCGCCGACGGCAACGCCGCTATTATCCTGGTAGAGGACGGAACAAAATTCCTGGGCATCGTGCTCTGGTTCACCTTCATTCACGATCTGGCCACCCGCTACTTTCTCACGTTACAAGCCAATCAGACCCTGCAATCGTCGCGGAGCTAAACGCTCCGCCGCCATCCGCGTCAACGACGAAACAGCAAGCCGCACCGCGCTAGCCAGAACGCCAGTTCCCATTTCAGCCGACGCACCGGCAGCAGCCAGGTTCGGCGCTCTTTGAGCAAGTGCCGGGCGGCTGCATAATTACCTTTACGGATATTGAGTTGCGCCAGGTGCAACAAGTGATTGGCTGTGAGCTTCAGCATCAACGGGCGGCGCTCGTCACCGGAGGTCTCTGCGTACTCCCGCAAGCGGACACTGAACGGACATTCGCGCTCCGGCACATGCATCACGGAGGCACGATTTTCCGCCTCGACCAAATAGTGCATGCATACCGCACGGCTGTAGGCCAATGGATAGCGCTGGCCTACCCGAATCCAGACATCCTGATCCTCACCGATTTTTTCACCAGGAGGAAAACCGCCTACCTCGTCGAGTACCCGTTTGGGTATACAGGTAGCCGAGGTCATTGCCGGCAATTCACCCGTGGCCGCCGCTTCAAAGTAGTCGTAAAGAAATTGCTGTTTATCGCGGTAGCGCTCTGGAAAATGCGGTTGAATCGGGCTCACACGACCATCGGGTGTATAGTGTGCAAAAGCCGTGGAATACCCACCCGCCTCGGGAAAGGTGGCTATCAGTGTCGCCATTTCAGCCAGTAGCGTCGGCAACCACAAGTCATCGCCATCAAGAAATGCAATGAAATCTGCCGTTGCCGCGGCTATCCCGGTATTGCGGGCAACCGATACACCACCATTAGTCTGCCGGATCAACGAAAGCGCAGGAAAGCCTGCGTCAATCAAGGCCTGTACACGATCAGCACCATCATCGGTAGAACCATCATCAACCACGATCACCTCTGCCGCAGGATGGCTCTGAGCACGCACCGAGTTCAGGGTGTCTACGATGTGAGATGCCTTGTTGTACAGCGGCACGATGACTGCAAAATCGATACTGCTCACAGCGCCTCCCAGTTTTTCAGTGCTTCATCCCTGGCCGCCGCAATAGCAAGTTGCGGCTCTAGATAGTGACCATTAAGGATGTCAAAACCGCTTTTGGTCAACGCTTCTACATCGAAGGTAGCGCTATCAAACGCATACTGGGGGCTGTGTTGTGAATCCCTGCACCAATTGTCGCATTTAGGGTGATAGTTCAGGCTCAAGTACGGTGTTTTCGTGAGAAAAGAAAAAATCGCCGCATGTAATCGCATGGCTACCATCATTTTCGTACGGCTTATGGCAGCGATACAATGGTATGGATTAGCATGATAAGGAAGATACTCTACCGGGACTCCATCAAGCAGATTCATAAACTCTTGGTGAACCTGAGCATCACCCAGCGTCGGGTGACCGTTAAAATCAAATAGCCTTATGCCGGCGCCGCTTTCGCGATGCCATTGCTTTGCCGCCGCCGCCAGCTTTAACAGGCGGTTGGTCTCGCGCTGGCTATAACCCTCAAATCGCTCTTTTGGACAAAGTGCAAAACCGATGGCATTGTCGCGCTGGGATGCTAACGCACTCTTAAAGGCGTCGCTTTCTACCAAACCTGGCGCCAGATCATAGGTCAACGCCACATTGGCAGCAGGCGCTATCGATTTCGCAATGTCGTAACTGTCCCGATCTCTTACGCCTGTGAAAGCAGCCTCATTGAGAAAGGCAGCACATTGCTTTTCCGCTTCTGTATCGACAAATGGGCCAAGACCTACGCCGACCGCACGGTGCTCGGCATTACCGGAAAGCTTCAGGTAGTGACGTTTTTGAGCAATATCTTTGGCCGTATGAAATACCGATCCACCACCAATCAGAATATGCTCGCTGCGCCAGGCCCCTACATATTTGAGCGCTCGATCCTGCGCCCTAACGCGCTGCTTCCGGCTTTGCACGGGTGAGCATTCCAGCCATTGTGCAACTTCGCTGCCCTTGGGGCAGGTAGCCGCAAGACGGGAAGCTCCATAGAGTGCCTTTGCCCCTTCGGCAGTGGCCGCCATGAGCATATCATCGCCGGTATTGTGCATGCCGTAGTAACCTACGAGCAAAGCGTCAAACGTTTTTGGCATTAAATGATTTTCCTACGATGTCATTGCGAAAAGCCGCGCCAATTATCACTAGAGCGGGCCAGAACAGATACGCCAGTATCTCCAGATTTTCACCGAAACTGAACATTATCAGAATCAGAATACAGCAAAGTCCGGCGCGCGAGGTGGCACAGCGCTGCGCCTGGATAAACAGAACAATCAGTGTCACCACCATCGGAATAAACAACGCGAAGAAGCCCACAATACCTTTGACGAACAGCAAGCCATACCAACTGTGGTGCGAACCAATCGGCATAAATTCCACCAGGTGGGGGCCACGTTCCACCACGCCGTGGCCCCACACCGGCGCTTCGTCACGCCAGCGCTGAATAGCAATGCGGGCCAGTGCCGCCCGCACCCGGCTTGATCCAGCCCGGGCCTGTTTGAATTCCGTGATGGTGATATCCGCCAGTTCCATCAGGTTGGTAAAGGCGATGCTCGCAGCGGCCATACCTACCCCGCCGGTCATCCACAAAACGGGGTTATTGAGGCGTGAGATAAAATACACGGCAGGGGATACAAACAGCATAGCCACCAGCCCCGCGCGGGACTGACACATCAATACCATCGCAATACTTCCAATAATGCCGCACCAGCGCCAAAACTTTTCCTTTTCCTGCAGCGCAAACACCATATAGAAATTAGCCAGCAATCCTGCCGCCGGTGCCCAGGGTGTAAAAAAACGCCAACGCGGCCCATGTGACTCAGGGTTTATCCCGTAGAGCTGAAATTCAAAGAATTCCGGACCCGGACCACCAATGGCTTTCAGGGGCGAGATAAAAATCTTTCCCGGAATACCAACATAGTAGGAGCCAACAAAAATGGGAATCAGAATCAGTGTGTGCAGGCAGATGATGCAGCAGGCCCGGTAGATCAATTCAGGCCTGACCGGCAGTGTTGCTCCTACCATGATGAAGACGGCCAGCAGTGCCCAGCCTTTGGCCCAGCCGATGCTGGATTTGATAATCGCGGGAAGGCCCAGATGAAAGTTTACGTGACCTGCCACCAGCGCCACTTCCATCACCAGCATACCCACAATCCACAACCAGGCGATGGGTGGAATTTCCAGCTGAAACGATTTTATCCGCATAGGCTCTGGCAACCACAGGTTGTAGGCCCAATAGGCGATCAGAATCCAGCCCAGCACAGGCGCGACGATGTAGACCGCGCCAATAACATAAAAGGGATAGGTCAGTATTAAAGCGTACCAAATCCACTTTTCGATAATATTTGCTGGAGCAATTGCTTGCGCTTCCATAGCAGAAAGAGTCCAAACATTGTCATCATGCTCCCCAGAAAACCACCAATTATGGCAAGTGGTTTATTTGGCGAGACGGGCTTGGTTGGCAACGAGGGGGCAGCCAAAACCTGTACCAGCGGATACGACGCAAACACGTCCGTCTTGCTGGTATCAATCTGGGTTACCGCAGAGGTATAGACTGCCTCGGCTATCTCGTAGTCACGCTCCAGATTCTCAAGCTCTGCCGCTTCGTGCGCGTAACGCTTGAGGTTATCCACATGCAGATCAATCGCGCCACCCAGCTGGGTTATTTTATCGTTCAGCCCTTTGGCCTTGGCGAAGTTGACTAACAGATCCTGAAACAGGGTGCCGCGCTCATTGGAACTGCTGATATTGATCAGCCGAAGAATGTTGAGGTCCTGCTCACCAATCAATTCCAGGCTGCGTTTGCGCATGGCGTCCAGGGTGGCATCCTGTTTCGATTCTTCTTTTACAATTGCCGGGTGCGCCCCGCCCCACTTGGAACGGTAGACCGCCAGATTGGCGCTGGCTTCCTGGTAGTCTTTGAGGTTCAGTGAGAACTGCGCATCAGCTTGTAGCATAAAAGCATTTGCCGCCATGCGCGGGGTAATTCCCAGATTCATGGAAAGCTGCTGCACGTAGCCAGATATATTATCTCGGTCACCACTGGCTCGCACCTGCTCTTCCTTCAGGCGCTCTAGCCGCATGGTCAGCTCTTCGTATTGACGGGCAGACACATATTGGGAGTTCTGTTTGTGATCAAGCAGGGCATTCTGCGCATCGTCCAGCCGTTGCTGGTAAACCGACAGGGCCCGACGAATACCTTCTTCACGGCGGTCCATTTCATCGGTGCGCAACTCTTCGATACGGCTATTGAAAGCTTCAACCAGCGCTTCGGACTTGGCCCGCGCCGACTCCGGAGAACCGCCCTTGTTTGCCACGTTAATGATCGCAGTTTCATCAACCAGCTTGACGGTAGGTTTGCCGAAATCGGCAAATCCAATGTCCAGGCTGTCTGCCGCGCGGCGCACCACCAGGTCGGAAACCAGAATTTCCTTGTAGTTGACACGCGGGTTGATACCGCGCGTGCCGAAGGGTGAGCTACTGCTGGTGCTGGCCTCACCGATACTCTGCAGATTAACCTTGGTGTTGACGCCTTTACCGGGCAGCACAAAGGAGAATTTGCTGCTGTAGGTTGGAGAAGACAGTACGTAGGCCGCCACCATGGCCCAGATCACGAAGAACACAGCAAGCCCTACGAAGATGTACCGCGCCCAGCGGGGCTTGTCCAGAGGACGACGGTAACGCACCAGGGCATGGTCGTCGGGAATTGGCATGTGATCAGACATCATGAAACTCCCTTATCGCAGCAGCTTGATAGGGCTAACGATATCGATAATGGTTCGTGCGATATCACGGACATTGGTTACCGATGAATCGTAACAGGCGACCGAGTCGTTCGGCTGCAAATACGGGTTAAAGTTGTCCCGCTCCGGATTACGCATTAATTCTTCGATGCTGCGCTCTACCACTTCAGATTGTCCGGTAATGGGGTTTTCGCTGACCAGTACCGCAAATCGCGAGGCATTAGTCAATTGCGTACCACCTGCACAGTTACCGGACACTACAGCCTGCAGCAGTCGGGTACCGTAAGGCATGCTGGTCGCATAGTTACCAACAGCTGCCGCGGCGTTGTCCTTGCCTGAGGCCAGGTTAGAGATAAATACACGGATACCCTTAGGCGTTATCTGTGACGGACGGGCCAGTTGACGTTGAAAGCAGCCTGCCGTGGGAACAACAACCTTGTCACCCGCTATCAGCGGCACATCCTGTGTCGAGTTGCCGGTGAAAATACCACTAAGGTCAATTTCCTGATGCCAGCCATCGCGAATCAAAACCACTTTATCGATGCGCGCGTCGGGGCGTACGCCGGCCGCTGCGCGCAGCGCTTCGCTGAGATAGCGTTTTGTGGGGTAATCACCAGCGATGCGGGTTTTCGCTTCTTCAATCTGCTGTGGGTTACGCTCGTTGATCAACACGCGACCCGGGTTGAATACAGCGCCGCTCACCGACACCATCACCGGCGCCCATTGCAGGGGGCGCACGCTGATACGCAAGTTGTGGGCAAGAAAGAAGTTTTCACGAACAAGCTGCAATTCCAGGCGGTTTTCCACCTCCTCGGTGTCCAGCCCCACAACGGTGATCGGCGGCAGGTAAGGCAGCTCGAGGGTGCCATCGTGATTTACCACATACTGACCGGAAAACTCTTCGCCTTCGTGAATAAGTACCTCAATGCGGTCGCCCGGAGAGAGCGGCAGCAGACGGCGTTTCGCGCTTACTTCAAAGCGTTCTGAACCGGCACTGCGCAACTGGCTAGGCAGTGGCTGATTTACCCAGAAATTACGCTGTGTTGAGTCGAAGCCAGACACACCGTTCAGGCACTCGTCGTTGCGTGCCAGGCTTTGGTTCCGCGCCATCATCTCATTAACAGCCTCAGCCTGCGGATCAATCTTTGACTGATCGCGCTTGGCTGGCACGTAGAAGTCGCGTGTCACACCGGCTTCAGGGTTCTTCACGCCGCTGTGTACTGCGCATCCGCTGATGACCACAACGGAGGTTGCTGCCATTACGTACCGTGAAATGCCTGTGACTACCTGTTTGATGTTCATGTTTTCTTCCCGAATGTGTGGAAACTGGCTATCTGTTTCACTAGGGTGTTTCTGTTTAGTTGTATTCCCTATTGCACATACGATGCCAAACCGAGGAAGCGTTTTTTTATTTATATATATCAATAAGATAGCCGAAAACCCCGACGAGCGGGGCGAAAAGCCGGCCAAGCTTTTTCATTTTGCAAACGCTATAGTTTGCATTTTGCAAATCAAATTGCGCCGCCCGGGAGTTACCGGGGAGTAGCGCGGCGAATGCGAAGCAGAAAAAGAGGGTTGCCAATGACATAGCGCTTCCACATACGACCTGGCTCCTGCAGCAGACGCCAAGTCCATTCCAGGCCTAATTCACGCAGCCAGACAGGCGCGCGCGATACTTTCTCGGCGTAGAAGTCGAACAGGCCGCCTACAGCCATTACCACGGGTACATCCAGTCTATGGCGGTTCTGAGCAACCCAGCGCTCCTGGAGCGGCTGCCCCATACCAACCAGCAGTACATCGGGTTGCGCGGCGTTAATCTGGGCAATCACATCATCGCAATTGTCTTTGTCAAAAAAGCCATTAAGTGTGCCAGCCACGTGCAGGCCAGGCGTGCGCTTCTGGAGGTTCTGAGCTGCGGTCGAGGCAATACCCTCTTCGCCGCCGAGGAAAAACACTGATCCACCTTTCTCTGCCAGTGTGTTGCACAGCAGCGGCAGCATATCGGTGCCATTGATATTGCCCTTGCGACGCACACCCTGGCGACGGCAGGCTACTTCAATGCCTGAACCGTCTGGCAGTAACACGTCGACATTGTTCAGGGTGTCCCGAAAAGACGCATCTTCGTAGCTCAAGTTCAGCGTGTGAGCGTTGGCAAAAAACACCGTCGTACTGACGCGGCTTTCAACGGCGCGAGCAATACGTGCCAGAGACTCCGTCATAGACCAGTTATCGATACGCACGCCAAGCACTTCAAATGCTGCGGCGTCCCGCATGACCTCGCCTGTGCGGTACATGGCACTGGCCAACACGCTTCGTACAACAATTTTCAGGCGCGCGCCAAAGCCACGGTTTTCGAGGTATTCGAGGTCGCATTCCTGCTCTTCGAGGAAGTCGAGGCCGGTATGGCGGCGCAGCTCGAACAGGCTGAAGACGCCTGGCGTGGCGGCGAAATGCATTTCGGCAAAGGGCATGGAAGCGGCGTCCGCGATGTCATCGACCGCAATCAGGCGAGGACCCACCAACGCGATACGGCCTTTTACAACCTCCACCAGAAGTGGCGCCTTGCGCTCGCCACCCTCTTTGTAAACCAGCAGATCCTGCTGTTGAAACAGGCCGCGATGAAAAGTCTTTTCCGTAAAGTAATCCGCCAGCCCAATGGCCTGGCGTAGAAGGCGGGACAACAGAACGGGTGACGTCAGTAACAATAACAGTGCGGCCACGATGCGATCGCTTACGGGAACCGTCTTACCTTGCGTTGAATTTTTCATGGAGAACCTCCTTTCAGTTACCGGAGGTTATTGCGATGAATGTGCCAACCCTGAAAAAAAC
>NZ_JBVBUV010000110.1:0-8641 GCF_057445395.1 Litorivivens sp. | reverse complement strand
CTACCCAGCAGAACAGCGCATGACGGAACTAAAACAGCATATCGCCAGCCTGATTTTGGTGGCGTAAGAAACTTGCCAGATGAAGTGACATAAAGACTAAACCTTCGGGCTTTTGGACTGCCAAATGCTCTCTCGCAGCATTTGCGGTTTTGCACGTGTTAACAGTGCCACTCAATGTGTTTGGCAAGAACGAGCCTGGCATCCAGTACTTTATTCGGGCGGTTCGTGAAGCCAGCCCTACCGGAAGTAGGGCAAGCCGGCACCGGATGGCGTTATACCAGTCCCATTAACTCAACGATGCCGTGGCGGTGCCCAGCTGTATAGCCGCCGTCGACGGCCAGGCTCTGACCTGTCACGAACGAGGCATCATCCGATGCGAGAAACAGGGCTGCTCCCGCAATTTCCTCAGGTTTGCCCAGCCGACCTACTTTGGTTTCCCGAATTACATCGGCTTTGAATTCTGGCATGGAGTCCATAATGCCGTTGAGCATCGGTGTATCGATAAAGCCAGGGCAGATGGCATTGCAGCGAATGCCCATGCGGCCATAATCAATAGACACGTTTTTGGTCAGTAGAATCACTCCGCCTTTTGAGGCGTTGTAGGCGCTGCCGCCCTCGGTGCCATTGATACCTTCCACGCTGGATACGGTTATGATGCTGCCACTGCGCTGGGCCATCATGGTATCCAGAACTGATTTGATCGACAGGAAGGTGCCTTTCAAGTTGATATCTATCACCCGATCCCAGGCCGCAGTATCGATCATGCTTACCGGACCACCGTCGCCCACACCTGCGGCCGTGACCAAGATGTCGATCCGACCATGTTTGTCTACGGCCTGTTTGGCAACTGCGATCTGGGCATCGCTGTCGGTGACATCCAGCGTGTTGAACCAGCTGTCGGGAGAGGCGTCGCTCACTCGCTGCCAGTTTTTTGGTTCGTTCAGGTCGGTGCCGATGACGACGGCGCCTTCTTGTGCAAAGCGTTCTGCGCAGGCCAGCCCAATACCTGAGGCCGCGCCGGTTATGATGGCCACTTTCCCTTTCAGACGCATAGTTTTTCCTTTTTATGAGTTCAATGGTGGATCGTTATAGTGCGGTGCTATCCTCAATCAGGCCCAGCATCAACTTGCCTGCTTCGGTATAGATTTTTTCACTGATAAAAGCGTGCTGGGTGCCGGTATACATGTCGCGGAAGGCGCGCTCAAGACGGCTGCCTTCGCGAATGGCAGTAGTTCCTGCGGCAAGGTGTGCCCATTGCACAATTTCGCGGCTGGCGTCGGTAGCGAAGTTAGCGGCAATACGCATATCAGCTCGCATCTGTGGAGAGAGTTCTTCGCCGGCAGCAATGCGTTCTTCCATTTCTGTGTAGATATTCAGTACGCCGGCGCGGGCAGCACGCCATTGTCCCTCGTGAAGTGATAGATCTTTCTGGAAGGTGAGTTTGTGAGCAACGGAGCTGTCGTCGCCCATACGCACTTTGCTGATGGCAAGTTCTCGCACATCGTCGATGGCGCTGCGCGCAATACCCAATGCCCAGGCTGCGTGGCCACACCCAGTCAGGGGCATCAAACCGAACTTGTACAGGCTGCCACCGCGCTGGGGGCTGCGAGTAAACAATGGGTAGGTGTGACTTTCGGGCACAAAGACCTCGGTGAGTTCATAGTTGTAGCTGCCGCTCCCCTTCAGACCTTGTACAAACCAGCCGTCGGTAAACTTTACCTGTTCGCGCGGTACCACGGCGACAAGCATTTGCGGCATTGTTTCGTCGGCCATGATCATTTCGCCGTTTTCCATTGGCAAAAACCCGGCGCATACATACTCGGAATGCCCGGTCCCGCTACCGAACTGCCAGGCGCCCGTGACCTTGTAGCCGCCCTCAACTTTTTCGCCGGTGCCATTCGGAAAAAACTGGCCGCCCATGGTTACGCGATTGTCGTTGGCAGAAAATATCTGCTTAAAACCTTCATCGGGCAAGTAGGCCGCGGCAAAGCATGCGGAGGGTAAGTTTGCGATGCCGATCCAGCCGAACGAGCCATCCTGCCGTGCCATTTCGATCCAGGTTTCAATCAGTTCCGAAAAGTTCGGCTCGTGACCGCCTGCTGCCGCAGGATTCATAAATTGCATCAGGCCCGAGTCCCAAAGGGCATTGACCAACGGTTCCGTCAAAGTGCGTTTCTGTTCGGAGGGTCCGGCTTCTGCCAGCACGATGTCTTCAATGGCGCGTGCCATGCTCAATCCGTCGGTGGCGGTTGCTGTATTCATTCGAAAACTCCTGTTGGGTCGCTAAACGCGGTGACATTGACGTTATTGTTGGTGTTCGCCCTCACTCCGGTCAGGGTGGGGTGGTCGACTGACTTTACATCGTTACAATACGCTCGTATAGTGAAAATTCTGTAGGAATCCTTCTCTTGAGATTCGGGCAGGCTAGAGCTGTTGATTTAAAGCAGGGTGTTTTTTAACGCTCCCATACCCATAAAAATGATTGCGAATTTGACATGACCAACATCTTAACGCTCCAACAGATCACTGATCAGGCCGTTGGCGGCAAGGCCTCGGGTCTGGCTGAACTGACTCGGCATGGGCTCAATGTGCCGCCGGCATTCGTCATCGTGTCGGCTAGTGCCGAGCACTTCCCTGAGAATCTGGAAGCGCACTATGAGTCCATTGGCGGCGGCAAGGTGGCGGTTCGCTCGTCGGCAATTGGTGAAGACGGTGAGGACAGCTCTTTTGCCGGACAATACGAAACCATTTTGAATGTTGAGGGCGTTGATGCGCTGAAAGCAGCAATTGCACAATGCGTTAATTCTCTGGGTAGTGCGCAGGCTACCGCCTATAAGGCCGAACACGCCAACCTCGGTGAGGTGGATATGTGTGTGGTTGTGCAACGCATGGTGGATGCCCGTTCAGCGGGTGTGCTGTTTACCGCAGATCCTGTTAGCGGGCGTCATGATCGATTGATTATCGATGCGGTCAGGGGGCTTGGTGAGGCATTGGTCAGTGGTGAGGTTACTCCGGATCACTATGAGCTGGACCGCGATAACTGCGTGGTGCGCCGCGAACTCACCGGCGAACAACCCATTCTCTCTGACGCTCAGGTTCAGGCGCTGGCATCGGGTGCCCGTGACGCCGCCGGTAGTCTGGCGCCGCTGCTCGATATGGAGTGGGCTATTGATGCCAGTGGGGAATTGTTCTGGTTGCAGGCGCGCCCGATTACAACCCTTGGCTCAGACCTGAATGAACTCGATACGCCGATTCCAGACGATCACGTGATCACCCGCTGCAACGTGGGGGAGATGATGCCCGGGGCGGTGTGTCCTCTGACTTTTTCTGTGCAGGGTCGAGCCATTGAACATGGCATGCAACATATGCATGTATGCTACGCAAACCGTCCCGCCATCAATCAGGAGTGGACGCAGATTAATCTGTTCTTCGGCCACATGTTTATCAACATGACCGGAGGTTTGCAGTCCTCGCGCTATGTGTCGATCAATACCGTCGAGAGTATGGGGCAGAGCCTGTGTGGGCGACCTGTGCCGGAATTGAAACCATTGAAAGACGTCGCGCCGTTCTGGCGTCGCTGGTATGGCACCTGGCAATTTGCGCGGTACGTCATGAAGTCGCAGAAAGTGCTCACCGAATTCGAAAGCCGTTTCAAGCACGCATATATCCCCTACGCCAACGACAGCCGTTCCATGATGGACGCCATTCACGCCTACTTTCCGTGGATTTGCGAGACCAATGAAGTGCACCTGCGCTCGTCGGCTTTTTCCGGGGTGATGGAAGGGATTATTCAAAGTTTTGTGACGGGCGGCAGTCAGCCACCGGATGCGGATCAGCAGGCCGAAGCGGCACGCCTGCTGGCCGGTGCCAGTGACGTGGAAAGCGCCGTTATGGTCGATCGTCTCGACGATGTGGTGGATCTGATTGCCGAACACCCGGATGCGGTAAATGCGTTTCAGAAAGTTGATGCCAGTCAGGCATTGCAGTGGCTGCAGAGTGATGCCGCCGGGGCGGCCCGAATGCGCTTTGAAGAATTTCTGGCCGCACACGGGCATCGTTCCATCCGCGAATTGTGTCTGCGTGAAGCGGGCTGGGCTGATGAGCCGGAAAAACTGATTGTCACCATGCAGGCATCGCTTGCTGCGCGACTTCAGGGGACCGCCACTCAGCGCCATGTGGCAAAGGTCGATACCAGTGGCCTCTCGCGAGGTCTCAAGTTCATGTTGCCGATTGCGCACAACGCGATACGGCGCCGTGAACACACCAAATCGCTGTTGGTGATGGTGACGCATCGCTTGAAACGGGGTTATCGCCACCTGGCAAAACTGCTGGTGGAAGAGGGGCACTTGCCAGACCCGGATCTAGTGTTCTTTTTTACTCACGACGAATTGCGTGGTTTTGTCGCCAACCCGAACAGCGAGTGGGTTACCCGTGCGGAGAAGCGGCGCCTTGCGCTGTCCTTCCATGAGAAAATGGAATTTGATGACATCTATGTCGGCAAGCCAGAGCCACTGGTCTGGGAGCCACCGAAAGATGCAGCCGAGGGTGAGCTGATCGGGCGCCCAGTCAGCCGTGGCGTGGTTGAAGGCACGGCTCGCGTTGCGCTGACCATTCAGGAAGCGGCCGAATTGCAGCCGGGAGAAATACTGATAGCCCCGATTACAGATATTGGTTGGACGCCTTACTTCAGTCTGATAGCCGGATTAGCCACTGATGTAGGATCTGCGGTTTCGCACGGTGCGGTAATTGCCCGGGAGTATGGTTTGCCCGCCATCGTTAATTTGCGACAGGCGACGCGACTGTTTAAGACTGGCGATCGTGTGAGGCTGGATGCAGACAAAGGTGTGTTGAGTCGTCTGTAAGTTGTCAAAGCGCGCTACCCCGATATTGGTGTAGCGCGACAAGTATTTCCCCGCTCAGCAGTTGTCTTGTGGCGCTACCACTTTATTGCGCACCAACAGGGCCCAGATCATTACGCCAAAGGCAATCAGGCCGAAAAACACAAAGGGCCCGGATTCGCGCCAGCTGTCGAACAGCTGTCCGCCAACCTTGGCGGCCACCAGAATGCCAATGGCGCCGCACAGATTAAAGAAGCCATTCACCGCGCCGCGAATCGCCACCGGCGCCTGCTGCGACAGCAGTACCCCGCTGGTAATAATACAAGCCACTTCACCCATACCAATCAGAATCGCGCAGACGATCATGCCGGCGCTGAACGGGTCGGTGACAAAGTAGGTTCCGCCGTAACCCAGAAAGGAAATAAACAGTGCCAGTGCTACTGCGCTGACGCGGTTCATTTTGTCCGACAGGATGCCAAAAAAAGGCGCGCTGAGCAGCGTCATGGTTTGGGCTATGCCGACAATCATACCCGCACGAGCCAGCGCGTCGGCGCGGGACAAGCCCATTTCGCTGGTACCGTAGTTGGCAATCCAAAGTGTAAAAAAAGTGCCAACAATGGCGAGGTTGCCGCGTGAGACAAAGGCCGCGCCATAGGAAAGCGCGATGCCGGGGTCTTTCGCTGCCATTAAACCCTTGCGGGTGATTTCCCAAAAACTTTCATTTTCCGTGCTGACTTTCTGCGGCGTTTTCTTCAGCCCCAGCCACATCCACAGGGCAAAAACACCTGCTAAGACAGTTACAATGGCGTAGGTGGCGAGACCGGCAGTCTGGCTGTCCATGCCTTGTGCCTGAAAGATGGACGGTAGGCGCAGCAGCAGGAATACGGTAATCAGGGCGCCAATGCCGTTGGCCATGCCAAGGAAGCCTGTGGCTTTACCGCGGCTGGAGTCTTCGGTGTAGTCCGCCATGATGGCAAATATCATGCAGCTGAAGGCTGCTACACCAACGCCAAACAGTACCCGGTATACCAGTAGTTCGGTATAGGTTTTGGCAAAAGGGTAGAGCGCGACAGCCACGGCCATAATGGCAAAGCTTATCGCCATCACCGGCCGGCGGCCGATCTTGTCAGACAGAGAACCCCAGACACCGACCGCCAGAATGATGGCGATTTCACCCCAGAACGCGATATTGCCGCTGACCACGCCCTGCTGTTCCTGCGGGATGTTCAGAAATTCAGACAGCAAATAAGGCTGCATTTGCGGCATAAAAGTGGATAGCAGGATGCCTGCCATACAGGCTACATAGAAAGTGCTCATATGAGAGCGCTGAACGCCGGGCAATAGCTGAACGCCCAGCAATCGGTTGCCTACAGAGGTAGTCATCGGGTTGGGTTCTCCCTTAAACGTTTATTCAGACGCAGGCTGCCAATAAAGAACAGGCCTTGCGCTACAGCGTTAATACTTTCTTCTATCCACTGCAGGGCAGCGGTTTGCTCGGGTATACGTGCCAGCCCGCTCAGAGAGAGTGTGCCGACAAAACTTAATATATAAAGAACACTGATAATACGATCTTTCGTTTCCCAACCTGCCCGGGCCAACATAAAAATGACGATGGTATTGGCAAGTGTTACGACAGTAAGCAGCCAGAAGAACCATAGGCGCTGTTCCGGATTGGTTAGGAAAATAGTCAAAGCTACCAGCGGAGGGATACAGGTTATGGCTATGGGTATACGTAATCTAACGGATTGACTGTGCCGAATAAGTAGCGCAAAGCTAAGCAGGGTGAATCCGGGTGCCATCAGAATGAATAGGCTGTTATTCATCCAAACGATATGTTCCCCAGTGCTTGCGACAATCAATTTCCAGCTCGCTTTCAGCAGGCCGCCGCTGATGATCAGGCCTGCCCCGATGACGGCGAGCTTTCTAACTGTCGGAAATTTAAAGATTTCCGACTGACAAAGCCAGTACATGCCCAACGCGGTAAAAGCTATGGGAACGTAGTCAAAAAGGGCCAGCGCTATGGTGTAGTCCTTCATGGTTCCTGGTTCTTCTGATGCTGTTCTGAGAAGACAGTATGCCGCCTTGTTGACTTAAAAGCTATAATGATATTAGATTATAACAAATGGTGGTGGTTCGGCCTGGAACGCAGGTTGCCAGCTACTAAGTGTGCCAGGGGGAGGGCACTGGAGTTGGCTTAGTGCCAATGGTTGTTTTAGAAGCATTTTGTGCGGGAAAACACTATGAATTTTAGAAAGAAATCGGTCTGGTTACTTTCCAGTATCGTTAGTCTCCAGCTCTCGGGCACAGCAGTACAGGCGCAGCAGGCTCAGGCACCTAAGGTTGCAAGGGTGGACAAATCTTTGGAGGAGATAGTTGTAACCGCGCGTAAACGTGAGGAATCCATTCAGGATATTCCGGTATCTGTTACACCCTTTACGGCAGACTCACTTGAACGACGAGGCTTTACTGGGCTGGATGACATTGCGGCAGCGACCCCTGGCTTCACTTATGAGGGTTTTATCACGGGTGGTAACCACGGTAATGCGGTTATCCGGGGCCTGGCACAGCAGTTTACAACCTCGAGAATACAGAACGTTTCATTCTTTATTGACGGGGTTTATCTGCAACGTCAGAGCATGCTTAATCTCGGCATGATTGATATGGAGCGCGTTGAGGTAATCAAAGGTCCTCAAAATGCACTATTTGGGCGCAACGCATTTGCCGGTGCGGTGAATTACATTACGGCAAAGCCAAAAGCCGAGCCCGAAGCCTATATTGCGGTCACTGTGGGTGATAATGAGCGGCAGGATGTGAAAGCGAGCTTTAATGGTCCGATAGCATTGGACGGCCGGCTGCTTGCTAAGGCCACTTTTGGTTTTTCAGAATATGATGGTCACACCAAGAATGATCATCCGATGGCAGATGCCGATCCGACAGGGCCATCCACGACGGGCAATCTCGGTGGTTGGGATGATGAGATATACAGCCTTATGCTCGCTTACGAGCCGACTGATTCGCTCATGCTTCGCACCAGCTATTACAAAAATAACGCAGAGAAAGAAACGGGCGCGGGCTACAGTATTTCCGGTGTGAATGCGGCGCGATTTGGTTTGCGTCTAGATAATCAGCTCGATTTGAACTGTAACTGGAGAACCGTCAACGATATCGGTAATCCCTCTCCAACCGCTGCACACTCTGGATATTCTGCCTGGTGTGGGGAGCTGCCAACGACTGCAGCCGGCGCCGAAGGCCCACGGACGCAAGACGGCATTCTTATCGACCCTAGAGGTATTGGTCAGGTTGCGACAACTGAAGTAATAACCTTTACGGCTGACTACGAACTCAATGAAGGCTGGACCGCCCACTACCTTTTTGGATACGCCGATCACGAGACATATTCAACTGGCGGTCCCGGCGGTGAGGACCCCTTGGTTGGTCGCGGTATTGCCGCTGATTTTGCCTTAAATGCGGCAAATAATCAGGACCCTAACGGTTACAAGTACGCAAATACTTTCAGTGGTCGTCCGAACTCTGTGTTGGAGTCCTTCTCCCACGAACTGCGCTTTGATTTCGACAGTGGCGACCGCTACCGAATGAGTCTAGGTGCGTACTACTCGAAAACCGAAGATCGCGAGCATTCAACGGTATTCATTAGCGACGTGTGTTCTCCTTTCACGGAAGAGCAGCGTCAAAATTGTTCAGAGCCGATGTCTACGCCGTCTTCAGCGGTGCCAGATCCAGGTCGCTTGACGACCGGTATTGTTTACGATCAGGTTACTCGGCAGCACGCCAACACTCGACTG